>JBJKQV010000183.1:0-7398 GCA_046704985.1 Terriglobia bacterium | reverse complement strand
GGCTAAAGCCCACCGGCACCTTCTTAGGGCCGCACGTGCCAAGCTTCTTGTAGCGCCGCTCTATGAGCGGCGATAGCTTTTTGTAGCGCTGCCCTTCAGGGCAGCGCGCCTCGAGCAGATGCCGGGCCTGCTTGCCGTTCCCGTCAGCGTGAAAAATCCGCAACCCCGACGCGCACCACCGTGCGGTGTTGCGTGCCCGGAGGCGGCGCGGAGGCGGCGCGCTTGCCGTGCTTCGGCGTGTCGGGAGGCGCAACCTCTTCGGTCCAGATGCCGTACACGCGGCCGCCGAAGGCGGCGAGGCCCGTGTAATCGCCGATAAAGTCGCCGCGCGCCTGAAACGGCCGGCGGGTCCAGGCGTAATTACTGAACGTGCGCCCCTGGTCGGTCGAGCGCGCCAGGGTGACGAGTGTCTGGAGGGTGGCAGGGTCGCTGCGCCGGTCGTAGAAAATTACGTTCACGGCGCCGCTCGCCGGGTCGACGGCCAGCCACTGGAAGAACTGGTCGCAGCCGTCGTGAAGGGGGTCGGTGTTGACGCGCACGGCGGGCGACCAGGTGCGGCCGCCGTCGGCCGAGGCCGCGCAGAAGACGTCCACGTCGCCGTGGCGGAAGTCGCTCCAGGTGATGTAGAGCAGCCCGGTGTGCGGGTCGAGGCCCAGCTGCGGAAAGCCGTTGGAGCGCGAAACGTCGTGGACGTCGAAGTAGGCGGGCCCGGTGGGAATTACCAGTCGCGAAGGCGCAAAAGTTTTTCCGCCGTCGCGCGAGGAGGTGAGCACGATGCCGTCGCGCGCCGCCCAGACGGCGTAGATGGTCCCGTCGGCGGCGACGGCGCCCGAGAAGCCCTCGACCGCGCCGTTGTCGTCGCGTGGCAGGCCCTGCTGGGTGGAAATGCGAATGGGCGCCGACCAAGTGGAGCCCGCGTCGGTCGAGCGCGAGAAATAGATTTCCGAATCCTCGAGCGTGAAGTGCGTCCAACCCACGTAGAGGTTCCCGGCGTAGGGGCTGGAAGTGTTATCGGCGAAAATCGCCGGCTTGTCCTCGAAGGGAATGCCGGGCTTGGTGGGATGGGCGATGACGGTCGCGGCGGGAGACTGCCAGGTCTTGCCGCTGTCCAGCGAGCGGCGGACAAAGATGCCGTTGCGCGTGGCGTTGTGCGCCCAGTAATTTTCCGTCCCCAACTTGTCGAAGGCGATGTAGCAGAGAAACGCGCGGCCGTGGTTGTCGAAGGTTACCGAAACGTCGCCGGAGCGGCGGTAATGCCGCGCCTCCGTGCCGGCGGCAATCTTCCATTTGTGCCCGCCGTCGAACGAGTAGGCGGCGTGGGCGTTCACCTGGTAGGCGGCGACCAGGTTGCGGGGATTGCGCGGGTTGACGGCGATGGCCGGCTCGTTAAAGTAGCCCTCGTGCGAGGTCAGGTTTTTGACGCGCGCGCCGGGCGGCGACGCCAGGCCTTCGGCCGCCGGGGGAGCCTGGGCAGCCGGCGCAAGAAGCGACGCCACCAGAATGAGACTGACAATCGCGATAGCGGTCCGCGCGCTTGCGGGCGAACGAGGGAGTGAATGATTCATGGTTTTCTCTTTGCAGAGCTTCAGGCTCTACGCGTTTAATCTCTGACTCGAGCCTCGGTTGGAATGTCTCCTGTCTACTACCTACCACCTACCTACGCTTTGGGGTGCGCCTTATCGTAGACCTCGATCAACTGCTTGATGGAGACCTGAGTGTATTTCTGCGTGGTGGCCAGCGATTTGTGGCCGAGCATTTCCTGGATGGCGCGCAGGTCGGCGCCCTCGGTGAGCAGGTGCGAGGCGAAGGCGTGGCGCAGGGAGTGGGGGCTGGCCTTGACCTGGGGCGCCCACTGCCGCAATCGCTGCTTGAGCAACCGGTCCACGCTGCGCGCCGTCAGCCGCCCGGCGCGCGCGTTGAGGAAAAGCGCCGGGGTGGCGGCGTGGTTCGAGCGCAGATTTTTTTCGCGTGCCGGCAGGTAGGTTTGGAGCGCCACCTTGGCCTTGGAGCCGAAGGGCACGATGCGTTCCTTCCTTCCCTTGCCGCGCACCAGGACGAAGCCGTCGCCAAAGTTGACGCTGCGCAGGTCGAGGCCCACCAATTCCGAAACGCGCAAGCCGGAGGCGTAGAGCAGCTCGAGGATGGCGCGGTCGCGGACCAGCGCGGGGTCGCCGCCCGAAGCCGCGCGGCCCACCTGGTCGAGGAAAGTGTTCACCTCCTCCTCGCTCATGATGCGGGGCAGCGTCTTGTCGAGCTTGGGAGTGGAAACCTCGGCGGCGGGATTTTTCTCGAGCCGCCGCTCGCGCGCCAGGAATTTAAAAAAGGCGCGCACCGCCGCCAGCTTCCTGGCGATGGAGGTCTTCTTCTTTTCGCGCGCGTAAAGGTCGGCCAGGAAGGCGCGGATGCGCAGGGTGTCCACCGACGCCAGGGTGACGGTCTCGCGCGGCCGCCCCTGCGCCAGGAAAGCGCAGAACTGTTCGAGGTCGCTGCGGTAGTTGCGCAGGGTGTGCGGCGAGGCGTTGCGCTCGTATTGCAGGTAGTGCAGGTAGCGCTCGACGAGTTCGTCCATGGAAAGAGTTTTCAGTTCTTAGTTTTCAGTTCTCAGTCCCTCGCGCCCCGGCGCGGCTTGCGCCTTCGCAGCGGACACCGGATCACCAGCCTCGGCCGCGCCATCGAGCCAGGCGGCGAGGTCGTTGAGCGCGCGCTCGGACTGGCGCAGGCGGCGCGCCCGGCGGTCGCGCGCCACGGCGCGCGGCAGGTCCTCCATCGGGCGCAGCAGGTCGAAAGAGTTGTTGGCGGGCTGGTAGTGGCCGGAAGCGTGGGTGACGTAGTGCACGAGCGATCCGAGGGCGGTCGTGCGCGGCGGGGGAGTGAACTCGCCGCCCGCGGCGCGCGCCGCCAGCGCCCGCCCCGCGAGCAGGCCCGTCGCGATGCACTCCACGTAACCTTCCACGCCCGAAAGCTGCCCGGCCACGAAAAGCTCCGGCGCCGCGCGCAGGCTCAGGTCGGGAGCGAGCAGCCGCGGAGCGTTCAAATAGGTGTTGCGGTGAATCTGCCCGAAGCGCAGAAATTCCGCGCGCTCGAGGCCCGGAATCAGCCGCAGGACCCGCTGTTGCTCGCCGAACTTCAGGTGGTTCTGAAAGCCCACCAGGTTGTAACTCGAGAAGCGCAGCTTCTCGGCGCGCAACTGCACCACCCCGAACGGAACGCGGCCGGTGCGCGGGTCGCGCAGCCCCACGGGGCGCATGGGTCCGAAGCGCAGGGTGTCGTACCCGCGCCGCGCCAACTCCTCGATGGGCAGGCAGGCCTCGAAATAGTTTGCGTCCTCGAAGGCGTGCCGGTCGACTGACTGCGCTTCCATCAGCACTTCGTAAAACGCCTGGTACTGCGCCTCGTCAAACGGGCAGTTGAGGTAATCCTCGCCGCCTTTGCCGTAGCGCGAGGCGGAAAAGATGCGGCTCATTTCCAGCGTTTCGGCGTCCACGATGGGGCTGATGGAATCGTAGAACGACAGGTTCTCGGCCCCGGTCAGCGCCTGGAGTTGGGCCGTGAGCGCGTCGGAGGAGAGCGGGCCGGTGGCGATCAGCGCCGGGGCGCCGCGCGGAATCTCGAGCACTTCTTCACGGCGCAGCTCGATGCCGGGCTGCTTGTCGAGGGCGCAGGTGACCGCCTGCGCAAAAGCTTCGCGGTCGACGGCCAGCGCCGTGCCGCCCGGGACGGCGTTGGCGTCGGCCAGCTCGATGAGCAGCGACCCGGCGCGCCGCAGCTCCTCCTTGAGCAGCCAGGAGGGCGAGCCGGGCGCGTTGGATTTGAGAGAATTGGAGCAGACGAGCTCCGCCAGGCGGCCCGTCTTGTGGGCGGGCGTCATGCGCGCGGGGCGCATCTCGAAAAGGGTCACGGCAACGCCGCGCCGCGCCAGTTGCCATGCCGCTTCCGAGCCCGCCAGCCCGCCGCCGATTACGGTGACTCGCTGTGAGTTCATCTGGGGGGATTCTACAGCCCGCCGGGGCAGCGCGCAAACTTGGCTGGGGGGAATTTTCAGGCGAGGACCTGCTCGTACTTGCAGGCTTCGTTCGGGCAATAGCGCACGGGGCCGGATTTCTTGTTGTTTTTCTCGAGCAGGATGGGCGAGCCGCACTTCGGGCAGGCTTCGGCAACGGGCTTGTCCCAGGCGGTGAATTTGCAATCGGGATAGCGGCTGCATCCGTAAAAAGTCTTGCCGCGCCGCGTGCGCCGCACCACGAGTTCGCCGGTGCAGTCCTTCTCCGGGCAGGCGATGCCGAGCGTCTGGCGCTTGACGTACTTGCACTTCGGGTAGTTGCTGCACGCGATGAACTCGCCGTAGCGTCCGTGCTTCTTCACCAGATGGTTGCCGCACTCAGGGCATTTCTCTTCCAGCGGCTCGTCGCCCACGGCCTTGGCGGCGCCTTCCTTCATGACGATCTTCTTGGTGTTGCGGCACTCGGGGTAACCCGTGCAGGCCAGGAAATATCCGAAGCGCCCGCGCTTGACGGTCATGGGCTTGCCGCACTTCTCGCAGTTCTGCGGGGGCACTTCCGGCGCCGGCGGGCCGGTCTGGTGCTCGCTGGCGAGCTCGGGGGGCAAGTCGCGCGTGCCGTCGCAGTCGGGGTAGCCGGTGCAGGCGAGGAACTTGCCGTTGCGCCCCAGGCGAATGACCATCGGCCGGCCGCACTTCTCGCACTTCTCGTCGGTGGGGATGCCTTCGCCCTTGATGTCTTCCATGGCGCGCTCGGCGAGGCGCAGGTCCTTCTTGAACTTCTTGTAAAACTCGTCGAGCGCCTCCTGCCAGGTGAGCTTGCCTTCTTCGACCTCGTCCAACTCCTCTTCCATGCGCGCTGTGTAGGCGACGTCGAAGATGTCGCTGAAATGCTTCACCATCAGGTCGCTGACCAGCATGCCCAGCTCGGTGGGGAAGAAGCGCCGCTCCGCTTTCTCGACGTAGGAGCGGTTCTGGATGACCAATAGGATGGTGGCGTAGGTGGAGGGCCGCCCGATGCCCTGTTCCTCGAGGGCTTTGACCAGCGTCGCCTCGTTGTATCGCGGCGGCGGCTCGGTGAAGTGCTGCTCGGGGAGAAGCTTCTGGAGCTTCAGCGCCTCGCCCTGTTCGACGGGGGGCAGGCGGTGCTTCAACTCCTCGTCCTCTTCCATCTCGCGCTTTTCGTCCTTGCCCTCTTCGTAGACGGCGCGGAAGCCCTTGAACTTCTCGACCGACCCCGAGGCGCGCAGCAGGTAGTCGCCCGCGGCGATTTCGATGGTGGTCTGGTCGAAGAGCGCGGGATTCATCTGCGAAGCTACAAAGCGCTGCCAGATGAGCTTGTAAAGCTTCAGCTCGTCGGCGCTCAGGTGAGAGCGCAGGGAATCGGGTGTGCGCGTGACGTCGGTGGGGCGGATGGCCTCGTGGGCGTCCTGGGCGTCCTTCTTGCTCTTGTAGTGGATGGCCTTGGCGGGCAGGTAGTCTTCGCCGAAAGCCTTGCCGATATACCCGCGCGCCGCCTGCAGCGCCGATTCCGCCACGCGCGCCGAGTCGGTGCGCATGTAGGTGATCAGTCCGACGGAGCCTTCCTCGCCCACTTCCTTGCCTTCGTAAAGGTGCTGGGCGATCAGCATCGCCTTCTTGGCCGAGAAGTGCAGCTTGCGCACCGCCTCCTGCTGGAGCTTGCTGGTGGTGAAAGGCGGCACGGGAAACTTCCGCTTCTCACGCGTTTCCACTTTCTGGACGACCAGGTTCGCCGCGCGCACCGCCGCCTCGTGCCGCTCGGCCTCGGCCTGGTTGGGAATCTCCAGGTCCTTGCCCTGGAACTTGGCCAGGCGCGCCTCAAAAGCGGGAGGATGGCGCCCCGCCACCTGCGCGGTGATGGTCCAATACTCTTTTTTCTGGAAGGCCTGGATCTCGCGCTCGCGCTCGACGATCAGGCGCAGGGCGACGGTCTGCACGCGCCCGGCGGAGATACCGCGCTTGACCTTTTCCCAGAGCAGGGGGCTGATCTGGTAGCCCACCAGGCGGTCGAGGATGCGGCGCGCCTGCTGCGCGTCTACCAGCCGCGCATCGATTTCGCCCGGCTGCTCGAACGCCGCGCGCACCGCGTCGCGCGTGATCTCGTTGAACATCACGCGGTAGAACTTCCGCTTCTTGCCGTCCAGCAGCTCGCGCAGGTGCGCACAGATGGCCTCGCCCTCGCGGTCGGGGTCGGCGGCCAGATAGATGGCGTCCGCTTTGGCCGCCGCCGCCTTCAGCGTCTGGATGGTTTCCTTCTTGGAAGGAATGGGACGATAGGTGGGCTCAAAACCCTTGTCCAGGTCCACGCCCAGATCTTTCTTGGGCAGATCCATCACGTGTCCCATGGAGGCCTTGACCGTAAACCCGGACCCCAGGTACTTGTTGATGGTCTTCGCCTTGGCCGGCGATTCGACGATGACGAGTGACGTGGCCATAAGAACCAGTGAACAGTGAAGAGTGAACAGCAATAAAAAAGAAACTAAGAGTGAACAGCAGACCGTTGGCAGTTTACACTCAGCGGTGCCCTTGGTTCGCGGCCGGCTATCTCAGCACGGCAAGCCTTCCGTCTGACTGCGGGCCGCTGCCCTACTTTGGGGGAGAAGGCTCTCGACTGTCAACTGTAGACTGTCAACCGCCTTGTTTACAGCTTACGAATAAAATTCTTTCCCGGCAACTGGCGGATCAAGCCGCTCATTTCCAATTCCAGTAACGCGGCCAGAATGCGCGGCGGGGGAAGCGCCACCGAGCCGAAGATCGAGTCCACAAACAGCGGCTCATCGGCGCGCAACACCGCGAAGACGGATTTCTGGTCGGGGCTCAGCGATGCCTCGAACAGCTCCGCCGTCTCAGCGCCGCCCGGCAAACCTTCGGATGCTTCGGGCGTGGGCAAAAGTTGCATGCGGATTTCGGCGGGCAGTTCCTCGACCACGTCCATCCACTCGCTCACCAGCTTGGCGCCCTGCTTGATCAGGTGGTTGGGGCCGAAGCTCTGCGCGGAGGTGATGTTGCCGGGCACGGCGAAGACTTCGCGGTTCTGGTCGAGCGCCAGGCGCGCCGTGATCAGCGAGCCGCTGTACTCCGCCGCCTCCACGATCACCGTCCCCAGCGCCAGCCCGCTGATGATGCGGTTGCGGATGGGAAAATTTTCAGGCAAGGGGCCGGTGCCGATAGGGAACTCGGAAATCACCGCGCCCGACTCGGCGATCTTGTCCGCCAGTCGGCGGTTTTCGGCGGGATAGACCGCGTCCATGCCGCGCCCTTGCACGGCCACGGTTTTCCCTTTGGCCTCCAGGGCGCCGTGGTGCGCCGCCGAATCGATGCCGCGCGCCATGCCGCTGACGATCACCAGTTGGCGCTCCGCCAGATCGCGCGCCAGCCGC
>JBJKQV010000182.1:0-4301 GCA_046704985.1 Terriglobia bacterium | reverse complement strand
ACCGGAATCCGATCGATGCACTGAGATACGAGTAGGTTGGCAGTGATCGAGTGATCAAGTTATCGAGTACGTGGGGAGGCCTTCGAAGTTTGCGGCTTCGAGGGGGATCGGTCGCGGCGATGCCTTCGGCATCCTACGGGCGGGCATGGCACGGGCTTCCGGTGAAGCGCTTTGAATGAAGGCCTTTGGGGGAGCTTCCCCGACGCCCGCACCCACGCCCGCCCGGCGCTTCGCGCGCCGCGACCTGGCAGGCTGCTGAAAAACCCGCGTGGGCCGCGCGCAAGTGGCTTGCAGGCCAGATGCGAGGCGCGGCGAGGAAGACAGGGTGGGCGCCCTTTCGACGAGCCGGAACGAAGCAGGTGGCCCGCAACCCCTTGCGCCCATAGGGTTGCCGCGGCGCGGCCCCGCCTGCTGTGTTGTCGCTCCTAGACGATGCGAACCGGCATCGACGGCGTCGCGACGCCTTGCATTCGGGACCGTGGCGCAGGCAACGCGGCCTACGAGAGCCTTTCAGCAGCCTGCTAGCAGGATCGACGGTTGGACACCCCCCCACCCTCCAGGGGAGCGCCGACGGGAGCGGACCATCCGCTTTGTCGGGCTGCGCTGCCCTCATCCTCGGCGTACCGAAGTACGCCTGCGGTGTGGTCACCTTGCCCTTCGCGCGGGCTGGCCCACTCGCGTCGGGACGCAGCCATTCGAGCGACCTGCGGTTGACTCGAATAGCCCTGGATTGAGCGGGGAGCTACAGACATTTCGGTCTCGATTGCGCAGGGTGGGCATTGGCCGCTGCGCGGCGATGCCCTATTTCCGGATAGGCTCTAAGGCATAGCAGTGAAGGAGAAACTTCGAAGACATGCCCGCGCACCCGATCATTCGCTCACTGGATCACTTGATCACTTCAGTGCCAGGCGGGAGCGGATGAGAGGGACTATACTGATCACATGAAGGGTTTCGCTGGCAAGGCAGGAAGAAAACAACGCGACGGGGATCGCACATGAACGGAAAGCTCGGGTAGAGAGAAAGTGATAAAGAACGCCAGGATGGTGGAGGATGCCCCCAGGGATCGTGCTGGCATGGATGCCTTCAGGCGTCGGTATGACCAGTCAGTGGGGCGCCTGGCGGCGATATGGGGACTTTCCAGTCTCGTGATTTCGGCCTTGGCGGTAATAGTCACTTTTGAGGTTGCGGCGTCCCAAGTCGACAGGTGGATGAGACCTTTCTGGAGGCCCGGCACCATCATGATCTTGGGAATCGCCATGGTCAGCTTGGGCCTGCGTGCGAGCCCCCTCGGACGTCGGATCTCGAATTCTCTTGCACTGAAACGGGCAATTAAAGCCTTCCTATTTGCAGAACTGGCCTTGGCGAAATACGAAGCCAATGGAGAAATACGCGACATCGCGAGAGCGTCCAGGCTTATCAATCTCTATGAGGAGCCGCTGAAAGAGCTTCCGGATTTCCAGGTCTTGAAACGCCGACTGCTGGATATTTCCGCCAGACTCAACAGGTAAGGCGCTGCGCGTGTCCAGCGTAGGCCATATCGTTCTTGCTGAAAGACTGAAGAAAAGAGCTGATAGGAGTCAGCGCCCATGAAGATCTGCGTTCCCTTGAATAACGATGGGGATTTGAACGCCCATTTTAGACGGCGCCGTCGGGTGATGCCGATGTCCGCGTTGTTCATTATTGCGATGATCTTCGTGATGTTCCCAGGTTATGCAATGCTCCATATTATGGCTCCGCGCCCGCAAGAACCGAAGATTTTATGGCCTTTGTACAACATGGGGGGGTGGCTGGTTTTCTGCTTCCTATTGTTCTCGGGGCTTGTACTGGTCATCCGCCAGATTCCCCTGGTTAAGAAGTATTACGCTGTCGGCGACGGAGCCCGGAATGCCGCTGCAAACTACCTGTGGGCCGAAAAGGCCTATGGTATCTGGAAGACCAAGGGCAGCAAACACCAACTCAAGAAGAGTTACACCTGCATCGAGCGCATCGAACGCTTCTACGCCCCCCTCTACCAAATCCCCAAGGTCAAAGCCCTGCGCGAGAACATCCTGAAAGACATGGAAAGCACGTAGCGCAGGCATGTATGCCCACCGTCTCCTTGTCTCGACCAGAATGGTGGGCAACACCGCTTCGCCGCCTTCGCCCACCCTACAAGACTGGGTCTTCTCCGCCGCTATGTTCTTTCAGCGGACTGGCTCTAAGGGCATCGCCGCGCAGCGGCCAATGCCCGATCTATTATCTGGATCAACGCAGTTTCTTATTGGCTTTCGGTGCGAAGCACCGGAAGCTGCCTCCCGACGCGAGGGGGCCCTATCCGCGAAAGACGAGCGGATCGGCGCCGAGTCGTACTTTTGTACGTCGAGGTGCCGGGCCGTGAAGTCTGACAAAGGAGAGGGTCCGCTCCCGTCGGCGCTTCTCTGGAGGGTGGGGGGGTGACCAACCGTCGATCCTGCATTAGCAGGCTGCTGAAAAACACTCGTAGGCCGCGTTGCCTGCGCCACGGTCCCGAATGCAAGGCGTCGCGACGCCGTCGATGCCGGTGCGCATCGTCCAGGAGCGACAACACGGCAGGTGGGGCCGCGCCGCGACCGTTCGCCCCCGAAGCTGCAAACTTCGAAGGCCTCCCCCCGCACTCTTCACTTGATCACTCGATCACTCGATCACTGCCTAAACCAGATACGCGACCGCCAGCCCGACCTGCGCCGCCATCATCATCGCGTACATGTGCGTCCACGCAGGGTGGTTCCGGTTCGCCGCCAGGTCCTCCGGGCTCCGCAGCAGCAGGTAAACCGTCCACGCGCCCCACACCACCAGCGCCGCGCCCAGCGCGTCCAGCAGGACCGGGTTGCCGGTAAGCAATCTCTCGCCCGACGGTAGGCGCACCAGCGTGCCCAGCGGCAGCATCAGCCAGGGCAGCACGAAGAACGGCGCGATCATCCACGCGGCCTTCCGTGGGCCGTAGACCACCGGCAGCGTCCGGCAGCCGTCCAGCGCGTCGCCCTCCACGTCCGAGAAGTCCTTGGTGGACGTGGCGCCCAGCAGGAAGAGGAAGAAGGCCCCGCCCAGGTACCACGGCTCCGTCATGGCCGTGGAGGCCACCATGGACCACCCGGCCACCTTGAGCAGTTCGCCGCGGGCCGTTGCCACGGTCACGTTGGCCCAGATGCCGTAGCGCTTGGTGCGGCCGAGGAAAGGAGCCGAGTAGACGAAGGTGCAGACCAGTCCCCCCAGGAAAAGCCAGAAGCAGGCGTGGGCGCCCGGCGGGGCGTAGAACCGCGCGAGAAAGCCCGCGTCGTAGGGCGGCGGTACGATCCACCAGGTGGGGACGAGCGCGGCTGCATAGAGGACGACGGACGCGCGCAGGGCGGCGGGCACGCCGATTTCGCCCGTACAGAGCGGCCGTCCGGGCTTGTTGACGCGGTCGATGGCGAGGTCGAAGACCTGGTTGATCATGTTGGAGGCGGCGTTCATGAGGGACGCGCACACGGAGCCGGCGGCCAGCGTCCAGAAGAGGGACGCGGTGAAGCCCGGGTGCAGGTTGTGGGCGGAGCCGAAGGCGCAGGCCGATCCCGCCAGTATGCCAAGGAGGGGAGGCAGGAGGGTGAAGGGCCGGGCGAACCTGATCCACGGGCGCACGCTCATTTCATGAACCATATGGGCGGGATCAGGTGGGGCGAGCCGGTCACCGCCGCGAGGAGGAACGGCAGGGCGCCCGCGAGCGCCCCGACCGCCAGGTGGATGACGACCTTGGGGAACCAGCCCCTGGCGACCGCCGTTTCGTTCAGGCCGGATTCGAGAAAGAAGGCCGCCATCACGGACGTGAAGAGCGCCAGGACCACCAGCGGCATCCAGTGGCCCAGCACGGCCGAGCCGGTGGGCACACCCAGCCGCGCGAGATCGTAGCGCAGGAAGGCCACATGAAATCGGGTCAGCGCCTGGCCTGCCAGGTGCTCCTGCGCGAGGAAGCTGGCGTAGAAGGCGCCGCAGAATAGGAGGGCCGAAGCCGCGCCCGCCGCGCTGCCCAGGACGCTGACGGCGCCGGGATCTCCGGTGCGCGCCCTGCGCCGTCCCCAGAGCAGCCACGCGCCGCCTCCCGAGAGCTTGCCGATCTCGGATGCCACGGTGTCGGCGGCGTACACGGCCAGGCTCGCCACGAAGGCAAGCGGCGAGACCAGCGCGAAGAGGGCGGGGAAGAGCCCCTTCGAAAAGACCGACCCCATGCCCCGCCGGCCGCCGTCGGCCTCGGCCACGGCGAGCCTCTCCTTGCGTCCGCGGCCCACGTGCGTGCTGCCGTTGGCCAG
>JBJKQV010000181.1:0-2575 GCA_046704985.1 Terriglobia bacterium | reverse complement strand
GCGGTGGCGCTCTCGGCGCTTTGCCTGGGTGCGCGCGGGGCGCGGGCGCAAGGCCCGGCGCTCAGCCCCTCGACGTATCTGGGCGGCAGCGGCTTGGACTACGCCTACGCCGCCGCCGTCGACGCTGACGGGAACATCTATCTCGCCGGCGACACCAACTCGGCGGATTTTCCGGTGGTGGGTGCTCTGCAATCCCACCCGGGCGGCGGGACGTGCGGCGGAGGGCTGGACGTTTATCCTTGCTCCGACGCCTGGGTGATGAAGCTCAACCCGCAAGGCGCCATCGTCTACTCCACTTACCTGGGCGGCAGCGGTGACGACCACGCGCGCGGCATCGCCGTGGACGCCTCGGGCAGCGCCTACGTGACCGGCTACACGAACTCGAGCGACTTCCCAACTCACGCGCCGATTCAGTCGAGCTACGCGGGCGGGAATTGCGGCTCCAGCTCCGACCCCTCACCTTGCTATGACGTTTTCATCGCCAAGCTGAGTCCATCGGGCGCGAGCCTGGTGTATTCCACTTATCTCGGCGGGAGCGGCCAGGATTTGGGCGCCGCCATCGCCGTGACGGCGGCCGGGGAAGCGGTGCTGGCGGGCTCGACGGCCTCGAGCGATTTCCCCGTGACCGCGCGCGCCTTGCGCGGGGCTTACGGCGGCGGAACGCTGGACGCCTTCGCCGTCAAGCTGGCGCCCAGCGGTTCGGCGCTGGTCTTTGCCACTTACCTGGGCGGCAGCGGCGACGACCGGGGCCTGGGCGCGGGCGTGGATGCGGCGGGCAACGTTTATCTTGCCGGCTCCACCGATTCTTCCGATTTCCCGACGCGCAACGCCCTGCAGGCGTCGTGGCGCGCGGGCGTCTGCGGCTCGGCGCCTTGCACCGACGCGTTTGTGACGGAGCTCGCCGCCGACGGCTCGGCGTTCGTCTATTCCACCTACCTGGGAGGAAGCGGCGGCGACGCGGCGCGCGGGTTGGCGGTCAGCGCGGCGGGCGAGGCGTATCTCGCCGGCTCGACCAGCTCCGTGGATTTCCCCGCCACCTCGGGCGCTTTCCAGCGCGCGGGAGGAGGGAACTCGCTCAGCGCTTTTGTGGCCAAGCTGGAGGCGGGCGGCGCCGAGCTGGCCTACTCGACCTATCTGGGCGGCATGGGTGCGGTGGGCGCTTACGGCATCGCCGCCGACGATTCCGGCAACGCCTACCTGGCGGGAGAGGTTTATGGCGCGGCGCTCCCCGTTGCCCATCCCGTGCAGGCGGTTTCGGGAGGATTCTACGACGCCTTTCTGAGCAAGCTGAACGCCGCGGGCTCGGCGCTGGTTTTTTCTTCCTACCTGGGGGGTAGCGGCCACGAGCGCGCGCAGGCGGTGGCCGTGGATGGCTCGGGTAACGCCGTGGTGGCCGGCGGGACGTTCTCGACGGACTTTCCCACCTCTGCCGGCAGCCTCGCGCCCGACTACCGGGGCGGCACCTCCGACGGATTTGCGGCCCGCTTCACCGGCCTGCAACTGCCCCTGGCGACGCTCTTGCCGGACAGCCTGGTTTTTCCCGGGCAGGGAGTGAGCACTTCGAGCGACCCCCTGGCCGTCACGCTCGCCAATTACGGCGACACGGCGCTGGGCATCACCGGCGTGGAGGTGACGGGCGATTTCAGTCAGACGAACGATTGCGGCCTCACGCTTGCAGCCGGGGGAGCGTGCGGGCTGCGTGTGGTCTTCACTCCGGCCGACTACGGCCCGCGCGCCGGTTCTCTGAGCGTGGCTACCAATGCCGGCGCCGTCAGCGTTGCGTTGGCCGGAAACGGCGTGCCCTCGGCGGTGGTGGGCCTCGCGCCCGGCCGCCTGACGTTCGCCGCCCAGCCGGTGGGCTCGACCAGCGCCGCGCAGGCGGTGACGCTCACCAACCTCGGGAGCGTTTCGTTGAATATCGCTGCCATCTCCGCCGGCGAAGGTTTTGAGCAGCAGAACAATTGCAGCGCCGTGATTCCGGCCGGGGGCGCCTGCACGCTTTGGGTCGCCTTCGCGCCGCAAGCCAGCGGGACGCTGGCGGGAACCCTGGAGATCCAGCACGACGCTCCGGGCAGCCCCGGCGCGGTGATCCTGAGCGGTGAGGGCGTGCCGGCCTACGCCCTGGCGGCGACGGCGCAGTCGGCCACGGTGATGCGGGGCGCGGACACGGTGCAGTTCACACTCTCAGCGTCCAGCGCCTTCGGATTTTCCGAGGCTATTCCTCTTGCCTGCCGGAACGTCGCGCCCGCTGCCTGCTCCTTCAGCCCACCCGCCGTCGTGCCGGGGAGCGCCAGCACGCTGACCCTCAGCAACCTCAGCGCCCTGAGCGGTGAGGCGCTGAGCTTCCTGGTGGAGGGAAGAGTGGCGGGGCAAAGCGTCTCGGTGCCGTTGCAGGTGCGGGTGGCGGACTTTGCGCTCTCCGCTTCGCAAACCAGTACGGCGATTACGGCCGGGCAAACGGCGCGCTATCGGTTTCAGGTTGATTCGACGGAGGCTTTTAATTCGATGGTTTCGTTTTCGTGCAGCGGCGCGCCGGCTTACTCGGCGTGCAGCATCGCGCCGGCCCAGGTGGTGG
>JBJKQV010000180.1:0-5985 GCA_046704985.1 Terriglobia bacterium | reverse complement strand
GCGGAGCGGCGCTTTTACGAGCAGGACTGTTCCAACATCCACCGCGGCGTGCACGAGCTGAGCGAGCGCGCCACCAATGCCTACGAGGATTCGCGCGCCAAGGTGCAGCACTTCCTGAACGCCCGCGAGACGCGCGAGATCATCTTTGTGCGCGGCACCACGGAAGCCATCAACCTGGTGGCCCAGACCTTTGGCCGCCGCCAAGTCTCGGCCGGCGACGAGGTGCTGATCACCGCCCTCGAGCACCACTCCAACATCGTCCCCTGGCAGATTCTCTGCGAGGAGAAGGGCGCGCACCTGCGCGTGGCGCCCATCTACGACCGCGGCGAGGTCCTCCTGGAGGAATTCGAGAAGCTGCTCGGCCCGCGCACGCGCCTGGTGTCGGTTTCGCACGTTTCCAACGCCCTGGGCACCGTCAACCCGGTGGACAAGTTCATCGCCCTCGCCCACCGCGCCGGAGTGCCGGTGCTGGTGGACGGCGCGCAAGGAGCGCCGCACCGCCAGGTGGACGTGCAGGCGCTCGACTGCGATTTCTACGCCTTCTCCGGCCACAAGATTTACGGACCCACGGGCGTCGGGGCGCTCTACGGCAAGGCCGCGCTGCTCGAAGCCATGCCGCCTTACCAGGGCGGCGGCGACATGATCAGCTCGGTCACGTTCGAGAAGACGCTCTACAACGTCATCCCTTACAAGTTCGAAGCCGGCACGCCCAACATCGCCGGAGTGATCGGCCTGGGCGCGGCGCTCGATTACCTGTCCGCTGCCGGGCCCCGGCAGGTGGCCGCCTACGAGGACGAACTGCTCGAGGAGGCGACGCGGGCGATCGAAGCGATTCCCGGCGTGCGCATCATCGGCACGGCGGCCAAGAAGGCGGGCGTGATTTCGTTCGTGCTGGAAGGCATTCACCCTCACGACGCAGGCACGGTGCTCGACCGCGAAGGCGTCGCGGTGCGCACCGGCCACCACTGCGCGCAGCCGGTCATGCAGCGCTTCGGCATTCCCGCCACCACCCGCGCTTCCCTGGCGCTTTACAACACCCGCGAGGATATCGACGCGCTGGCCAAGGGCATTCGCAAGGTGAAGGAGATTTTCAGCTGATGCAGGAGCTCGAGGGCCTCTATCAGGAAGTCATCCTGGACCACAACAAGCGGCCGCGCAACCGCCGCGCCCTGGCCGACGCCACCTGCCAAGCGGAAGGCTACAACCCCCTGTGCGGCGACAAAGTGAAGATTTACGCGCGCCTGGAAGGCAACCGCATCGCCGACGTGAGTTTTGAAGGCGCCGGGTGCGCCATCTCGACCGCCTCCGCTTCCATCCTCACCGAGACGCTGAAGGGCAAGACGCTGGATGAGGCCAACGCCCTCTTCGAGCGCTTTCACGATCTGGTCACCGGCAAGGGCGCGGGCGACACGGCGCTGGGCAAGCTGGCGGTTTTTTCCGGTGTTTCGGAATTTCCCGTGCGCGTCAAGTGCGCCACCCTCGCCTGGCACACTCTGCGCAACGCCCTGGCCGGCAGCTCTGAGGTGGTCTCGACCGAATCGCCGGGCGACGCCCCGGGCGGAGATTAGTCATGAACGAACAGGAAATCAGCACGCTCAAAGAAGCCATCGTCGGCGCCCTGCGCAAGTGCTACGACCCGGAGATTCCCGTCAACATCTACGACCTGGGACTGATTTACGAAACCAAGGTGGAACCTTCCGGCGAAGTGTACGTGCGCATGACGCTCACCGCGCCGGGCTGCCCCGCGGCGCGCATCCTGCCCGGCGAGGTGGAAGACCGCGTCCGCGTCCTGCCGGCGGTGAAAGACGTCAAGGTGGAAGTGGTCTGGGATCCGCCCTGGGACAAAGATATGATGTCGGAGGCGGCCAAGCTCCAGTTGGGATTTATGTGAGTCGAAAGTTAAGAGTCCAAAGGACTCTCGCCGGGCCAATGCGCTTCCGACTGTGCTCGCTTTTAACTTTCAACTTTGAACCTCCGGTTCTGCCATGAAACTGAGTTCGCAAGAAGAATACGGCCTACGCTGCCTGCTGCGGCTGGCGCGCGAGAAGGACGGGCTGACGCTTCCCGAAATCGGCGAGGCGGAGGGCATTTCGCTCTCTTACGCCGCCAAGCTGATGCGCGTGCTGCGGCGCGCTGGGCTGGTGGTGAGCGCTCGCGGGCAGGCGGGCGGTTACACCCTGGCGCGCCCCGCGCAGCAGATTTCCGTCGGCGAAGTTCTGGCGCTGCTCGGCGGACGCTTCTACGATCCCGCCTTCTGCCAAACCCACTCGGGGATCAAATCTGTCTGCACGCATTCGGGGGACTGCTCGATCCGCTCCCTGTGGCAAGCGGTGCAGAGCATCGTCGACAGCGTTCTGGGCCGCACCAGCTTGCAGGAACTGATGGGCAGCGAACAGCAGATGACCACCTGGCTCACCTCGCTCCGCCAACTCGCCGACGCCGAAGCGCCGGCGCTCCAAACCGGCGAGCCTCCCCTCTCCCTCCACTGAGGCTCCGCTCTTTCCTCACTCGCTTGAATTGTTGGGAAATGCCGCGCAGGGATTAGCGCGGCTGAAGGACGTGGAAAACCGCTTCCTTGAATGTTCCGCGCTGCTTCATGATCTTCTTCTGTAGCATCATGATGGCGTAAATCAACTGCACCGGCCGCGGCGGGCAGCCGGGCACATACACGTCCACGGGAATGTATTGGTTGACGCCCTGCACGATGGCGTAGTTGTTGAAGACCCCGCCGGAGGTGGCGCAGGCGCCCATGGAGATCACCCACTTGGGCTCGGGCATCTGATCGTAGAGCTTCTTGATCACCGGGGCCATCTTCTGCGAGACGCGCCCGGCGATGATCATCAGGTCCGCTTGGCGCGGCGAGCCGCGGAACACCTCGGCGCCGAAGCGCGCGATGTCGAAGCGCGACGCCGACATGGACATCATCTCGATGGCGCAGCAAGCGAGGCCGAACGACATGGGCCAGATCGAGGACTTGCGCGCCCAGTTCACCGCCTTGTCGAGCTGCGTAAAGACGATGCCCTCGGCCAGCGTGCCTTGCCCGGTTTCGATTGGTGTGGCGCCCATCAACTGTTATTATGCCACGCCCGCCGGGGGCTTTCAAGCCGCCCCGGGGGGTGCGCCCGCCGCGCGCCATCAGGGGTGCAGCAGGATCTTGCCGAAGAAGTCGCGGCTCGCCATTTTCTTCTGCGCGGCGGCGGCGTCCTTGAGAGGGAATGAGGAATCAATTACCGGTTTCAGCTTGCCCGCCGCCAGAAACTTGAGCGCCTGGAGCAGTTCCGCCTTACCGCCCATGTACGAGCCCAGGATGGTGCGCTGGCGGCCAAAGAGCGCCTGCAGGTTCAGCGGCACCTGCGCGCCCGAAGTCACCCCGCACGTCACCAAGCGGCCGTAGGTGGCGAGAGAGTCGAAGCAGGCATCCCAGACCGCCGCGCCCACGTGCTCGACGATCACGTCCACGCCGCGCTTTTGCGTCAGCCGCTTTACTTCCTCGGCGATCGATTGCCGCGTGTGGTTGATGCCGTGGTCGGCACCCAGGGCGCGGGCGCGTTCGAGCTTGGCGTCCGAGCCCGCCACGGCAATCACCCGCGCGCTGACCAGCTTGGCGATCTGGATGGCGGCGCTGCCCACGCCCGACCCCGCGCCGATCACCAGCACGTCCTCGCCGGGCTTCAGTTGCGCGCGCGTAAAGAGCATGTGCCAGGCGGTGAGGAAGACCAGCGGGACGGCGGCGGCCTGATCAAAGCTCCAATCGTCAGGAATAGGGATGACGTTCATCTCCGGCGCCTTGACGTACTCGGCGTAAGTGCCGTCCACGCCCACGCCGAAGAGCGCGTAGGTGCGGCAGGCGCTGTCGAGCCCGCGGAAGCACGACTCACACTGTCCGCAGCTGATGCCGGGCGCGAGCAGCACGCGCTGGCCGGGCTTGACGCGCGTCACCAGCGAGCCGGCCTCAGCCACCTCGCCGGCCGCGTCGCTGCCCGCGATGTGCGGCATGGCCAGCTTCCAGGCGCGCACTCCCTCGCGCAGCCACAAGTCCAGGTGGTTGAGCGCCGCCGTCTTGACGCGCACCAGCACTTCGTTGGCCTGAATTTTCGGCTCCGGCGCGTCTTCGTACTTCAACACTTCCGGCCCGCCGTGCTGATGAAAACGCACTGCCTTCATGAGTGCTCCTTTTCGGCCCTACTCGATGGGCGGCGGAGGCCCGCCCGCGGTCCGCAGGCGCTGAAAAGCCTGGTGGCGCCTCAGCAGCGTCACGATGAAGATGACCATCCCCAACGCAATCGATCCGAAGAGAACGGCCAGGCTTCCCAGCACCGTCGTGGCGATTCCCATGCTCGACCCGCGGCCCACCGCCAGAACCACTTCCGAACCGTCCCGGCCCTGCGGATAACTGCTCGAGAATACGTACATGCCCGGTTGCTCGATCTGGAAATCCAGCACCGACCGGCCCACGCGCCCGCCGAATGAATAGGTCGCGTTGGCCCGCGAGGGCGAGAAGCGAATGCCCGCTCCGGTGCGCTTGGAAGCCAGCGTACATACCAGGCCCGGGACCGTCTCGCCCGTCGAATAAACACGGTTCCCTATCACGCTCTGATGCTCGTAATAGACCGTGTAGGTCCCCGGCTCGGGAAGCGTGATCTCGCTCGTCCCCGGCGCCACCACCTGCTGAAGGGACGCCGTGGCGCGCGCCAGGCCCTTCCAAAGCGTGAGCGCAAAGACCACGGCCCCGGCCACGATCACCACCCCGGCAAGCGCGTAATAACTACGGCTGGGTCTGACGTTCTGTTCGTCCATAACAGCTCCAGTGTCGCGATTTTCCGAGCCGCCGGCGGCGGGCGGCACCCTCATCCTAAACCCGGCGGCGGGGAGTGACAAGCCCGGCGGCCACACCCTTGATTGACTTTGCCGGAGGGTGCGTTTAACCTCGCAAATGGGAGCCATGGACATCTACGAGGAAATTGCGAGGCTCAGAAAAGAGGGCCGCAAAGCCGCCCTGGCCACCATCATCCAGGTGCAGGGCTCGATTCCCGGCTACGAAAGCTCCAAGATTCTGGTGCGCGAAGACGGCACGTTTCTGGGCACGGTGGGCGGCGGGTGCGTGGAAGCCGAGGTCTGGTCGGTGGCGCAGGAAGTGATGCGCGAAGAAAAGCCCCGGCGGCTGCACTTCAACCTCAACGCCCATCCCGAGTACGACACCGGACTGGTGTGCGGCGGCTCGCTCGACATTTTTGTGGAGCCCATCCTGGCCACCCCCACGCTCTTCCTGTTCGGCGGTGGACATGTGGCGCTGCACGTCTCCAAGATCGCCAACCTGGCGGGTTTCGACGTGGTGGTGCTCGACGACCGCGAAGCTTTTGCCAACCGCGAACGCTTTCCGCACGCCGCCGCCACCCATGCCGGACCCTGGGAGGAAATTCTCGGGCGCATCACCCCCAACGAGTTTTCCTATCTGGTGATCGCCACGCGCGGCCATCAGGGCGACCTCGTCTGCCTGCGCTGGGCGCTCTCCAAACCCTGGCGCTACCTCGGCATGGTGGGCAGCAAGCGCAAGCGCATCGAGTTCCAGAAGGCGTTCGAAAAGGAAGGCGTCGCGACGGAGCAGCTGGCGCGCCTGCACTCGCCGGTGGGACTCGGGATCGGCGCCCTGACGCCGGAAGAAATCGCCGTGTCGGTGGTGGCGGAAATGAACGCCGTACGCCGCGGCGCGACCACCGCCCCTTCACTCACCTACGAACCCAAATCGCAGCACGCCTCATAAAGGCCAGGCCTCGGAGCCGCCAGCCGTGATTGCCGGACTGATTCTTGCCGCGGGCGAATCGTCGCGAATGGGACGCGACAAAGCCCTGCTCGCCTACCGTGGACGCAACTTTCTGGAAAACATCGTAGCAGCCCTGCGCGGGGCGGGGCTCGACCGTGTGACCGTGGTGCTGGGCCATCACGCCGAGGAAATCCGCCGCGCCGCCAAACTGCCGGACGTGGAAG
>JBJKQV010000179.1:0-10680 GCA_046704985.1 Terriglobia bacterium | reverse complement strand
CATCGGCCTGGTCTTTGTGCTGCTGACGGGAGGATTGGGTTGGGCATTCGGGAATTTCCGCAAGCCTTCCGGGCTGGTGCTGATCATTTCCGCGCTGCTCACCGCGGCGTCGTTTGCTCCCTTGCGGCGCTGGTTGGGAAAGTCCGTGGAGCGGACCTTCGGCCGGGAGATTTACGATCTGCGCGAGCGCTTGCTGGGTTTTGCGCAGCAATTGCCCCTGGTGATGGACCGCCGCACCTTGTCCCGCAATCTGGACCAGACGCTGCGCCAGGCCTTGCAGACGCCTACCTTCTGGCTTTTTGCCCTCGACCGGCAAGCGCGCAAGATGCGCCTGGAAGGCGGGCGGAGCGTGGGCGCGCCCGCGGCCGGAGAGGTTGAGTTCGATCCTCGCGAGCCCTTGTGCCGGTATCTGGTGGATAAGCGCCGCCCCTTCGAGGTGGAAGTCTCTCCCTACGATCCGGGGCTGATTGCGCCCTTCCAGAGCGCCGCGGACCGCCTCGCCCGCCTGCACGCGGCGGTGATCTTCCCCATGCTGCGCAGCGGCGAGCTGCTGGGACTGATGGTGCTGGGAAACAAGTCCTCGGGGGACTTCTACAACAGCGAGGAACTGAACTTGCTGTCGGTAGTGGCGCGAGAGGCGGCGGCGGGGGTGGAGAACACGGAGCTGCTCGTGGAGGCGACGCGGGAGCGCGAGCCTGCCGCACGCGACGCTCAGCCCTCCGGTCCGGGCACGGGGCTGGTGCTTCCTCCGCAATATTCCTCCTCCGCCGATTGCCAGGTGAGCGTGCGGAGCGTTGCCGCCCGCTCCGGCGGCGCCAGCTACGCCGACGTCATCGCCTTGCCGGAGCGCAAGGTGGGATTGCTCCTTGCCGACGTCTCTGGCGAGGGTGACTTCCCCCTGGCGCTGATTGCCAACCTGCAGCGCTTGTTGCGCGCCCAGGCGCCCGGCGTGAGCCACCTTCCTACCCTGATGAGGCGCATGAATCGCTTGCTGGCTACGGCCACGCGGCAGTCGAAGTATTGCACGCTGTTCTATGCCGTCTACGACCCGGCCGAGCGGGTGCTCGAGTACGTCAACGCCGGACACCATCCGCCCCTGGTCCTCTCCTCGGGAAAGCCGCGCTTTCTGGAAGCCACCGGGGTTGCGCTGGGGTTGTTCACCGAGGTCTCGCACGAATCACGCAGCGAGGTCGTGGAGCCGGGAAGCACCGTGCTCCTTTACTCGGAGGGAGTGACGGGGGCGCGTAACCGCGGCGACGAAGCGTTCGGCGTCGACCGGCTTGCCGACGCTGCCCAACTCGCCCAAGGCCTGGAAGCTGCGCCTTTCCTCGAAAAGGTTCTTGAAGACCTGGGCAAGTTCTGCGAGGGTCGCTCCCCGGAGAACGACCAGACCCTCCTGGTGCTGAAGATTCCCACCTCACCCTCGCCGGCGGCTTGACGAGCTGCAGAAAGCTCGCGGCAGGCTCCGCCCCTGGAGGCAAAACGCCTGATGACCGTTGACCGCCGGCAGATCGTCGAAACCCTCACCCGCCTGGTGGAGATCGAGTCGGTCAATCCCGCCTTGGTCCCAGGAGGCAGCGGCGAGCAAGCCCTCGCAGGCTATGTGGCCGAATGGCTGCAATCGGCGGGATTGAGCGCGAATCGGCGGGATTTGGGCGGCCGGCGCGCCAACGTGCTGGGCGTCCTGAAAGGGCGCGGCGGGGGAAAGACCCTGATGCTCAACGGGCATCTGGACACTGTGGGCGTACAAGGCATGGCGGAGCCTTTCGGCGCGCGCGTGGAAGGGGGTCGGCTTTACGGCCGCGGCGCCCTGGACATGAAGGGAGGGTTAGCGGCGGCCCTTGGCGCGGCGGCGGCGCTCGCGCGCCAGACGCCCCTGCGTGGCGACCTGATGGTGGCGGCGGTGGCCGATGAAGAGTACCAGGGCCTCGGAACCCGCGCCCTGCTCGAGAATGTTTCGGCCGACGCCGCTATCGTCCTGGAGCCCACCGGTCTGGAAGTGGCCACGGCCCACAAAGGGTTCGCGTGGGCGGAGATCGAAACCCTGGGACGCGCCGCGCACGGCAGCCGTCCCCAAGAAGGCCGCGACGCCATCCTGTTCATGGGGCCGGTGCTGGCCGGCATCGGAGAGCTTCAGGAGCGGCTGGACGCAGCCCCGACTCACCCTTTGCTCGGCAAGGCTTCCGTGCATGCTTCGTTGATCAGTGGTGGGCAGGAATTGTCCAGTTACCCGGCGGCGTGCCGGCTGAGTTTGGAGCGGCGGCTGCTCCCCGGTGAAGACGCCTCGACCTTCCAGCGCGAGTTGGAGGAGTTGCTGGCCGCGTTGCAGGGCTCCGACCCGGAGTTTCGCGCCCGCCTGAGCATGGGCTACTCCGCGGGCGCCCTGGAAACCTCCCGCGAGCATCCCCTGGCGCGCGACCTCCTGGCCTGCGCGCGCCGGACGCTGGGCAAGGGAGAATTCGGAGCGCAGAGCTTTTGGACGGACGCCGGATTGCTGAGCGCCGCGGGGATACCCAGCGTGCTATTCGGGCCGGGCGGCGAGGGATTGCACGGCGCGGTCGAGTACGTCAAGTTGCCGGACGTTTTCGACTGCGCCGAGGTCTTGTGCGAGTTCGCACGGGAATTCTGCGAGACCTAGCCGCACCAGAGCGTGAACAGGCGAGCCCCGGGCTACTTCCCGATATGGGTAAAAAGGTAACATAAGACCTGCTCGCAGGCCTCGAAACCGGCCTCGATATGAAGTTATCTATATTTATTACAACAAGTTACAAACACAGCGAGAAGGGAAGGCGAGTTGCTCCACAGTGTACAGCCCTCCGTAGCGGTAGGCAGCCTTCCGGAGGAACTCCGCTTGAACTCAGGTGGCGGCTGGTCTAGAGTATGCACCCAGAGGGGATAGTTTCCGCACCTGGAACGCCGACAAGCCGCAAGGAGCAGGGCCGCCGCGCGGCCGGAGGTGGAATTATGGGGAGAGCGGGTTTCGGGGAAATGGCTACAGGAGGCGTCAGGCGATGAAGCATAGCGAGGCGGGTTTTTCCATGGTCGAGCTGATGGTGGTAATTCTGGTCATGGGGATCATTGCGGCTTTCGCCATTCCGCAGGCGACGCGCGCGGTGTACAGCTATCGCGTGCACTCCGACGCGGCGCGGCTGGCGGCGCAACTGAACATCACGCGTTTCCGCGCCACTTCGCAATACACCCCTTACAGTCTTGCCCTCGACACCGCGACCTTCCCCAACTCGATGAACCTGAACCGGCTGTGCGGGACTAACACTTCCGGGTGCGGGTCCACCACCGGCACCTGCACTAGCCAGTATTACACCTCCTATCAGACCGAGGGCGGGCCGCAGTACATTTCCGAGGGCGACACTTTCTCGACCACCAATCCCGGCGGCTCGGTTATGCCGGGTTCCATCACCTCCGCCAGCGCCGCCACCACGACCTTTTTCTTCAACACCCGGGGGATGCCGGTGGATTGTAACGGCCTTCCGGTTTCCAACGGCGGGGCGGTGGTCTATGTTTCGAGCAGCAAAGTGGCGGTCACCGACGCGGTGGTGATTTCGGTAGCGGGCCTGGTGGCCACCTACCAGTGGAATCCCGCCTTCAGCCAGTGGGTGCGCCGTTAGAGGGCCGGGGAGCATGCGAGGAGGAGAGACCATGTCGGCGAGACAGCCCAGCGAGCGCGGAGTAACGCTGGTCGAAACGATGATCGCCATTCTGGTGGCGTTCATTGCCATGGCGGGAATCGGCGCGGCGGTATTCCGGGCTTCGGTCAGCAACAAGAACCAGGGCACCGAGCAGGCGCGCCTGACCGTGCTGGCGCAGGAGAAGATGGAAGAGTTGCTGCGCCTGAGCTACGGTGACGTGAGCACCAACACCACGCTGATCAGCGACACGGGATGGGCCAAGGGGCTGACGGCCGGCGGCGGCACCGCCATGCTGCCCGACACCGACCCCTCGGGCGAGTGCGCGGCTGCCTCCGCACAGGGTTACGTGGACTTTCTGAATCTCGACGGTGTTCCTTTGCAAGGCACCTGCGCCAGCGCCGACGGCGCCCCCTACCAGCGCCGCTGGATGATTCAAAACCTTTGGGGCAACCCGCTGCCCACCTTGCTGGGGATCGGCGACGGCACTACGGTGACGTTTACGGGCACCGTTTCGCGCCTGCCCATCGAACCCAAGGCGGTGGTGGTGACGGCGCAAACGGGCGTCTCGGGGACGGATGACGGCCTGGGGAACATTTCCGGACCGGGGGTGGCCGCGGGCACCGTCAACTACTCGACGGGCACCGTCTCGGTGACGTTCGCCGGCCCGCCTCCCAGCGGGACTTCCGTCAACGCGGTAACCACCACCCTGGCGGGGTTGAAGCAGATTACCGTAGTGGCTTATTCCAATGCCGCCGTGCGGGGAGGCGGGCAGCTTCCCAGCGTTGCCTTGACCAGCTTGAAATCCCAGTAGAGGGAACTATGCTCCATCATCGCCTTCTGAGTCGCGCTTCCAGGACCGGGCCGCAAGGTTACTCGCTGATCGAACTGCTGGTCAGCGTGGTGATCATCATCATTCTGATGGCCATGCTGTTTCAGTTCATGGCTTCCAATCAGAAGCAGTACCTGAGCCAGCAGGTGCAGTCCGAGGTGAGCCAGGGTCCACGCAGCGCCTTCGAGATCATGGGCGTGGAACTCAACCAGGCGGGCTACAACCCGCCCTTCGGGCGCAGCCGCACGCTGGCCTCGGCAGCCAACGCCTCCGGTAGCGCCATCGTCAGCCTCACTCTGTCGGGGGGAGGAATGACGCCCATCACCCGCGGCATCTTTTACGGTACGCGCCTGGTGATCGGCAATAAGTGCACCACCTCCGGCTCGCCCGCTGTCACCACCTGCGACCAGGAAGAGGTCCCGGTGACCTCCAATGCGACGACCCTGCTCTCCAGCGGCGCCTCGCGGGCCATTACCACCACCACCGTTCCCGTCGTGCTGACCAACAACCACGCGGCCGGGGAAGCGGTCTATTCCCGCAACTACCCCTACTCGACCGGCATTTACTACGACCACCGGACGGCCAGCGCGTACAACGCCACCTACGGCACGATAATGCCGGACGGAATCGCCGACAACAAGATCAAGTTCTACGGCGACATCCTGGGCACCAACGACCTTTACTACGGTGAGTACCGCCTGGAGAAGTACGACCCCTCGACCAAGACCTACGCGACCGCCTGCACGGGCACGACGGGGGCGGGTTTGGACACCGACCAGCCGCCCTTTGTGCTGACGCGCTATCTGACCAAGCTGGTCGACCCATCCACGGGCGTCTTCGAGATTCCCGCCAGCAAGGCCACGGCCTTTGACGGCGCTACCGTCTCGCCCCTGGTGGACAACATTCAGGGCGTCTGCGCTTCGCAATTCACGGGAGGCTACACCTGGCCTTACAACGCCCCGGATGAGACTTCGCCGGCCGGCTCCACGGCGGTCAATCCGGCCGTCAGCTACACCAGCGGCTCGGCGGTCAACGTCGACCCGGTGCTCAACCCCGACGGCACGCCGATGATCTGGTTCAAGATGTACAGCTTCGGCGCTTATGACTCCACCACCAGCACGTCTTACTACACGTCCTTTGTGGTGGACGTGCGCATTGCCCTCACCGTGCAGCGCGGGCTGTCGGTGGCCCAGGGGGGCGCGGTGAGGACGCAGCGCATGCAGACGCACATCGTTCCCCAGAACATCGTCGATGCCTTGAACATTGCGGAGGGAGGCGGCTCGGCGCTGCTGCCGCTCACGCCTTCGGATCCGACGACGGGCAACAAGTTGCCCCTCAACTAGCGCGCGGCCGTCCCCGGGCGGGGAGACAGGGGACTCGGGAGGGAAAGAAGATGCGAGCGAGAACAGAAGGGCAACGGCGGGCCCCGGAAGCGGGCGTGGCCCTCATCCTGGTGATGCTGGCCATCCTGGTGCTGACCACCCTGGCGGCGGCCATGGTCTTCAGCGCCCGCGCCGAAACCCTGGCCAGCTACAACTTTCGCATCGGCACGCAGGCCGAATACGCCGCGCGCGCCGGCATCCAGAAGGCCCTCAACTTTTTCAACAACAACACCCTTTACGCTTCCCTGTCGCCGGTCTCGGGCCCGCCCGCGCCCACCCTGGCTTTCAATACCAGCGGCTACGTTCCGCCCAATACCTACGACGTGGTGGTGACCATGGTCACCAGCGCCGGGGTGGAAAGCGTGCCTTCGCCCCGCGCCACGATTACCTTGTCGAACACGGGCGGCATCACCGTACGCTCCCCGGGCGCCCAGGCCGGCTTCACGCGTTACCGCGTTTATGCCGGCATCAGCGGCGGAACCCTGACCTATCGCACCACCACCGACTTGGGAACCGACTACATCATCAAGCTTTGGACCTCCAACCCCGATCCTCTGCCCCTTCAGCCCAACGTCTGGGTCTATACGGGCGTTTCCGGCGGAACGTTTCCGGCCGGCACTTACAGTTTCGGGGTGGAGCTGGTTAACTCGCTGGGCCAGGTCTCGGCCATCTCGCCGTTGAACACGGTCACCGTTCCGGCGCTCGCCGGCGCCGTGGTGGTGGTCTATTATCCCCCCGGCGAAACGGGGATTACCGGTTATAACGTTTACGGCGGACCGGCCGGCACCACGCCCCTGCACTGGCAGTCCTATCAAGCCTCGGGGACGGCGCTGGTCGACTACACGTACAACTCCACGGGCTCGGCGCCCAGCACCGGCTGGCCTGTCGGCCCCACCCTCACGCCGGGTTCCGGCAGCATCCCTTCCGGGACCTACGTGGCCGCGGTTACGGTGGTGGACAATACGGGCAAGGAGTGGTGGGAGTCCAGCCCCACCTCCGTCTCCATCTCCAGCAGCGGGTCCATCATCGTCACTTCGCCGCCCCTGGTGAGCGGCGCTTCGCTCTACCGCGTCTACGCCGGGCCTTCGGCGGGTTCCATGACCGTGCAGAGCACCGTGCCTCTGGGCACCAATTACACCGTCACGCCCCTTTCCACCACCAATTCACCCCCCGCTTCGGCTTCGCCGGGGCTGAATCCTTACTATCAACTCTCGATTTACAACACCAATCCGGTGGACATGTTCTTCATGGACACGACACCGGTCTCCTGCTCTTCCAACTGCTCCCACAGCGGCGACGTGACGCTGGGAGCGAGCTCGGGCGACAGCAATTATCCTCCCGCCTCCGCCACCCTGGACGCCAACGGCAAGCCTTTGGACGTGGTGACCAACTGGGTCAACGGGCTGAGCGGCATTGGCATCGACGACGGCATGCCCGGAGGGGGCCACTCGGGCAGCTACACGGTCACCGCCAAGTTGCTCGACTACCACACCGTCAACAACGCCTACTTCGGCGTGCCGGCCACGGGCTGCACCGACCCTTCGGCTTCCCTGGGTATTTGCCGCCAGCCCTATGAGGTCTGGCAGGTCACTTCCACCGGAACCTGGAACAACAACGTGGGCGCCGGGGCCGCCAATCCCACGGTGGTGATGCGCACCACCATCGCCCCCCTCTACCTTTCCTATTTTGGCAACGCCTTGTACGGGCTGTGCAGCGTCAGCCTGAGCGGCGCGGTGTGCACCGACAGCTACAACTCCCAGGTGGGCGTCTACGGCGGGTCGAGTGGTTCTTGCGCCGACGCGACGACTACCTCGGGCACCAACGCCAGCTACTCTTCCGCCGGCGTAGGGTCCAATGGCGGTGTCACTCTCAACGGCAACAAACTGACCATCGGCGGCGACGTGGTCTTTTCCAACGGCACCGGCAACCCCTCCTGCGACACGGGCTTCAAGGGCCAGGACTCCGGCGTCGGGGGCACGGTGATGCCCGGCGAACCCATCCCCAATCCGCCCGTCCCCAACATGATGGCCTGGGGTTATTCCGCCAGCGGCGCGGGATCCTGTCCTCCCGTCCCCACCGGCGTCCTCTGTCCGGCGTACAACAACAAGACCACCGCCGTGGACGTCACCTTCGGGGGTGGCTCAGGTTCCTACTCAGTGGCCAACGTGATGACCAAGCAGGCGACCCCGCCCAGTGTTCCGACGGGCGTGTCGGCGTGTCCGCCTGCGTCTGACGGCTTTACGGGGTATCTGGTGAAGTATACGATGAAAGTGGGGAGCGGCAGCCCGAAGCCTTTCACCTATTCGGGTTCCTGCGTGGGCATCCCGGGCACCGGGTCGGCCAACAGCCCCTACCTCCTGGGCGACATCGACGCCAGCAGCGGCCCCGGCCAGGTGGTGATCAACATCATCGGTCCGGCCAGCGGCTTGTCGGATCCCACCTACCTCGCCGGCAATTACATGGATACGGGGACTTCCGGGTTTATCAATTTCTCTTATGCGGCTCCCGCCACTCCGGCCGACAATTCCGGCGGGCCGTTCAATCCCATGTCGCCTCCCAACCAGACATCCGCCTTTGTGGTGGACCTGGGCAACAATCTCAACATCGGCGGGCAGGCAACCCTCGACTGCCCTTCGGGCAGCGCCTGCACGGGCGTCCCGCAACCCGACTACCTGAAGTTCAACGTGCTGGGATTGGATGGCTCGAAGCCGGTGGTAAACCTGGGCGGCCAGGCGCAGTTGAGCGCGCAGATTACCGCGCCTTACGGCACCGCGAACCTGTCCGGGAGCGGTGCGGGCGGCGTCTTCTTCGGCTCGATTCTGGCCAACAACATCGTGGATTCCGGCGGCTACGCCATCCATTACGACATCAACATGTCGAAGGAGAGCGGCAAGCTCTACCCGGCGCGGGTGGTCAGCATCACGCGCCCGCAGATGTGAGGCCGGCGGCTCGCCCCCCGGCCGGTTGCAATCCGCCCGCGCCGCCCGCCAGGACGGTGCGGGCTTTTCTTTTCGCGACAACCGTCCGTTTGGCCCCGTGTTATCTTCTTAGATAACAGGCGAAGAGGTTTGGAACTTCAGGGGGCGTAATCTTCCTGCTTGGGTGTAGACTGAGCGTGGCCGCCCGGCCGCAATGCATGAAACCGCAGGCGCACGATTCCAACCCGGCAGAGTCTGATTTATCGAACCCCGAAATCCCGGTGGTCATGGCGGGCGGGTGGCCGCTGCGCTTGCGCAGTTTCCTGGTGCGGCGGCTGGAGTCGCTGTTCGTTCTGCTCATCCTGGTCACGGTCCTGGGTGTCTTCTTTCTGATTCCTTACAAGATTGCCTTTTTGAATTTCTTCTACCTGCCGGTGCTGGGGGCGGCGTATTTCGTCGGCAGGCGCAAAGCGGTGCTGGGCAGCGCGCTGTGTGTGCTGCTGGTTTTTTTCTTTGCCCTGCTGCGCCCCGAGTGGTTCCTGGTGCCGGGCACCAACCTGCACACCTACCTGCGCATCGCCATCTGGGGCGGCTTTCTGGTGCTGACCAGCGCCGCGGTGGGGTCGTTGCAGGAGCGGGTGAGCCGCGGATTCGAGCAGACGCGGCAGCTCTACGAGGAGCTGAAGCGCAGCCGGGTGGCGGAAGAGATGAAGGAGAAGGTGGAGAAGACCCTCTATTCCACCATGGACCCGGTGGTGGCCAAGCTCGCCACCCAGGGGCGCCTGCGCTTCGAGAAGCGCGAAATCAGCGTGATGTTCACCGACCTGACCGAGTTCACGCGCTACTCCGACGAAAACAAGCCCGACGCGGTGCTGGAAGGGCTGAACGCCTTCCTGGCGGAGATGGAGCCGCTGCTGGATCTGTTCCGCGGGCACATCGACAAGTACATGGGCGACGGCATGATGGTGGAGTTCGGCGCTCCCGTCGATTACGACCGCCACGCCCTGATGGCGGTGCTGGCGGGATGGAAGATGCAGGAGAAGATGCAGAAGCTGAAATTCCCCTGGCAGATGCGCGTGGGCATTGCCACCGGCCACGCCATCATCGGGATGATGGGGGCGAAGCGGCAGTCCTACACCGCCCTGGGCGACCGCGTGAACCTGGCCAAACGCCTGGAAGAGATCTGCCCGCCCGGAAAAGTCCTCATCGACGAGGCCACCTACCGCGAGGTGAAGCCTTTCATCGTGGCCCGCAAGCTGCGTAGCGGCGCCCTGGGCCGACAGGCGGACTCCGAGATACTCGAGCGCCTGGAGGAGCTGGAGGGGCGGCTGGGGCGCGAGGGCGAGTCGGCGGCGCTGCTGCTGGAGCTGGGCCGCGTGCAGTACGATCTCAACGATTCCTCCTCCGCCATGCGCTACCTGAAGCGTGCCCTGGCCCTCGACCCGGAGTCCACCGACATCAAGGTGGCCTTCGCCGACGCCAGCTTGCGCAAGGACCAGGTGGAAAAAATCCAGGTCAAAGGCAAATTGCATAAGGTCACCGTTTATGAGGTGACTTGGCTCAAGGACCGCTTGCAGGACCTGATGGCCGTTCCGCCCGAGCTCGCGGCGCGCTACGCGTCGCTGGCGCAAGGCGTCGAGATCCCGGAAGAGGCGGTGCTGGGAGTGGAGGCGCTGGACGGGTCGCTGGGCCACGCGCGGGTGACGGCGCTGATTTCCTACGCTCTGGCCGAGCGCTTGAACCTGAACGAGGAGCTGAAAAAGACCGTCTTCGAGGCCGGCTACCTTCAGGACCTGGGCAAGCAGGCCGTGCCCCATCACCTCCTGAACCGACACGGCAGCCTCACCGAGCAGGAATTGAACCTCGTCGAAAAGCACGTGGCCGAGAGCGTGGCGGCGCTGAAA
>JBJKQV010000178.1:0-35270 GCA_046704985.1 Terriglobia bacterium | reverse complement strand
CCACTTCCTCGACGAGCTTCGGGTCGTAAGTCTTGCCGCTCAATTTTTCGGTCGCCGCGACCAATCGCGGCGCGGGGTTGACGGCGGTCAGCGCCAGGCGCGCTTCCAGGCAGACGCCGCCCGAATCCACACGCATCGCCGCCGCCACACCGGCGAGCGGATAGTCAATCGACTGGCGAATGCGCAGCTTGCGATAAGCGCCCCGCCAGTCCGCCGCCGAGGCGGGCACGCGCACCGCGGTCACCAATTCGTCCGCGGCCTTGCTCAAGCGCACGATGCCGTCGTTGACGTAGAAATCCTCAAGAGGAATCTCCCGCCGGCCGCGCGGCCCCGCCAGCTCCACGCGCGCCCCCAGCGTCAGCAGCGCCGGCGCCGTGTCGCCGGAAAAGACCGCCCAGCAGAATTGGCCGCCCGGCGCCACGTGGCAGACCGTGCCGTCTTTCTTCAGGCAGTAACCCAGCGACTGGCGCCAGAAGTCCGACTGGTTGTAGTAGAGACAGCGCGTGTCGAGACAGAGGTTGCCGCCCAGCGTGCCCATGTTGCGCAGCAGCGGGCTGGCGATGGTCTTCGCCGCCTCGCTCAGCACCGGAAAATGCCCGGCGAGCAGCGGCGATTCGGCGAGCGAGGTGATGGTCGCGAGCGCGCCGATCTCCAGGCCGCGCCCGGCGTCGTAGCGGAGGTAGTCGAGCTCGCGCAGGAGCTTCAGGTCCACCAGCACGCGCGGCGCAAAGAGCCGCTGGTTCATGCTGGGAATCAGATCGGTGCCTCCCGCAACGGCTTGCGCCGCCGGGCCGTGCTGCGCCAACGCTTCCAGCGCCGCCTCGAGCGTCTTCGGTCTCACTACTTCAAATGCCGGCAAACTCATCTGGGTTCCGCTTTCTTTTTCTCTTCCAGTGCTTTCAAAACCTTCTCGGGCGTAATGGGCAGTGTGGTTATCCAGACTCCCACCGCGTCGTAGACGGCGTTGGCGACGGCGGGCAAGGTGGCGGCGAGTGACCCTTCGCCCGCCTCCTTGGCGCCCAGGGGGCCTTCCGGATCGTGACTCTCCACCAGAATGGGCTCGATGGGCGGCGACTCGAGCGTCGAGGCGGAGCGGTACTCGAGCAAGCCGGGATTCATCAGCCGGCCCTGGCGCCACGTCATCTCTTCCTGCATGGCCTGACCCAGCCCCATCCACACCGAGCCTTCCACCTGACCTTCCACGGTCAGGGGGTTGAGGGCCTTGCCGCAGTCGTGCGCGGCGACGATGCGCTCCACGCGCACCTCGCCGGTTTCCGTGTCCACCGTCACCTCAGCCACTTGGGCGCTGTAGCTGTAGGCGGGCGAGGGCCCCACGCCCGCGCCTTTGAACTTGCCGCCGCGCGCGGCCTGCGGCGGCGCGTAAGTGCCAACACTCTTCAGCAAGCCCTCCGGCGCCGCCAGGCGCACCGCCTGGCCCAGGCTCATCTTGCGGCGCGGGTCGTCGCGGCAAACGATTCGGCCCTGCGACATCTCCAGGTTTTCCGGCGTCGTGTCGAATTCCGCGGCCGCGGCGGCCAGCAATTTTTCGCGCGCCTGCCGCGCCGCCTGGAGCGTGGCGTTGCCGGCCATGAAGGTAACGCGGCTCGAGTAGCTGCCCAGGTCGACGGGCGTGCGCCCGGTATCGGCGGCGACCAGGCGCACCTGCTCGGCGCGCAGGCCCAGTTCCCCGGCCGCCAGCTGCGCCTGCACGGTGTCGGAGCCCTGGCCGATTTCCGAAGCGCCCGTATAGAGCGTCACCTGGCCTTCGGCGTCGATTTCCAAATTGATGGTGGTGTGCGGCATGTCGCCGCGGATGATGGAATTGGCGGCGCCGCTCACGTAGTGGCTCCCCGCCAGGCCGATGCCCTTGCCGTAGGGCAGCTTGCCGCGTTTGCGCGCCCAGCCCGACTGCTCGACGGCGCGCTCGACGCACTCCGGATAGCCGTAGCTGAGCACGCGCAGGCCGTTCACGGTCACGCAAGGTGGGCGCAGAAAATTCCGCCGGCGGATTTCGGCCGGGTCCATCCCCAGGGTGGCGGCGATGCGGTCGAGCTGCACCTCGAAAGCGAAGCGCGCGTCGACCGTCCCGTGGCCGCGCATGGCTCCGCAGGCAGGCTTGTTGGTCAGCACGCGGTAGCCGTCAAAGCGCACGTGCGGGATGTCGTACATGGCGTTGAGCAGCGCCCCGGAATAGAGGATGGTGACCGGGCCGTAGCCGCAGTAAGCGCCGCCGTCCATCACGATGCGCGCCGCCACGGCCTTCAGGCGCCCGTCGCGCCCGACGCCGGTGCGCAGTTCCACAATCGTGCGCGGGCGCCCGCGGTGCATCAGAAAAACTTCTTCGCGCGTGTAGGTAATCCGCACCGGCCGCCCGGCCTTGCGCGCCAGCACCGCCGCCGCCGGCTCCAGCGGAATCACCTCACTCTTGCCGCCGAATCCGCCGCCCACCAGCGGCTTGATGACGCGCACGTCGTCTTCGGGAATTTGCAACGTGGCGGCCAGCGTCTTCATCAGGTAATAAGGCACCTGCGTGGACGACCAGACGGTGAGCTTGCCGTCGGGCGCAAACTGCGCCAGCGTCGCGTGCGGCTCCATGGCCGCGTGCGTCACCTCCGCGCAGTCGAAGCGGTCCTCGCGGACGTAGTCGGCCTCCTCGAAACCTTTCTCCACGTCCCCGAACTGGTGGTGATATTCCTTCTCGATGTTGTGCGCGCGGCCTTCCTGAATCAGCTCGCCCTCGGCGCGCATGGACTCTTCCGGGTCAAAGACCGCGGGCAGAACTTCGTACTCGACGCGAATGAGCCGCAAGGCCTCCTCGGCCAGGGCTTCCGATTCCGCCGCCACGCCCGCCACGTTGTCGCCGATGTAGCGCACCTTGTGGGGAGCGAAAACGGTTTCGTCGTGGCCGATGGGCAGGATGCCGTACTTGACGGGCGTCTCGCGCCCGGTGACCACGGCGTGAACGCCCGGCAGCGCTTCGGCGGCGGAGGTATCGATGGAAACGATGCGCGCGTGGGCGTGCGGGCTGTGGAGGACCTTGCCCACCAGCATGCCGGGCAGGGTGAGGTCGGCGGCGTACTTGCCGGCGCCCGTGACCTTTTCGCGGGCGTCGAGCATGGGAACGCGCGCGCCGATGGGCGAGGAATGAACCGGGGCGCTCATGGTTTCGCCACCTCCTGCGGTTTGCGCTCGCGCAGCAGCTCGATGGCGCGGCGCACGGAAGCGCGAATCTGCGTGTAGCCGGTGCAGCGGCAGAGGTTGCCGGAAAGCGCCTGGTCAATCTCCTGCTCGCTGGGCTCGGGGTTGCTGTCGAGCAGATGCTTGGCGGTCATAATCATTCCCGGCGTGCAGTAGCCGCACTGCGCGCCGCCTTCCTGCATGAAGGCGAGCTGCAGCGGGTGAAGCTCGTCGGGAGCCGCCACGCCCTCGATGGTGGTGATCTCGGCGTCCTGGTAGGAGACGGCGAGCATCAGGCACGACATCTGGGGCCGGCCGTCCACCAGCACCGTGCAGGCGCCGCAGCTCGCGTCGTCGCACCCGCGCTTGGAGCCGGTCAGGCCCAGGCGCGTGCGCAGCACGTCGAGCAGCAGCTCGTTGGGTGCGGCCTCGGTCTCGTAAGCGCGTCCGTTGACGCGCAATCGCAGCATGATTTTGTTCACCCGGGCTCCTCTCCGCGGCCCGCCGCTCAGTAACGCGGCACGGCTTCGTCAATCTCCGTGGACCAGCGGTCGATGCCGCCGTTCAAGCTGAGCGCCTCGAAGCCCGCCTGGCGCATCCAGAGCGCCACCGCCAGGCTGCGCTGGCCGTGATGGCAATAGACCACCACCTGGCAGTCGCGCGGAATCTTCTCCACCTTGGCGGCGATCTCGCGCATGGGAATCAGCTCCGCGCCCTCGATGCGCGCCACCTTGTGCTCCCAGGGCTCGCGGCAGTCGAGCAGAAACAACTTTTCGCCGCGCGCCATGAGGTCTTGCAAGATTTGCGGGTCCAGTTCCGGCGTTTCGTCCATTTCGCTCCTTTAAGAAAATATGCAAGATTACTTACCCTTCCAAACCGGCGGGCGCTTGGCGAGAAACGCCTCCAAACCTTCGCGGGCGTCCTCGCTCGCCAGCAGCTCGTCCACATAAATGCGCTCCGCCTCGCGCAAAGCGTTCTCGAAGGCTTGGCGCGAGGGCCGATGGGTTGCGCGGCGCGCCAGCGCCGCGGCCCGCGGGCTCGAGGCCAGGAGGCTCTGCGAAAATTTCTCCGCTTCGCCGGGCAAATCATCCGCCACGCGGTTGACCAAGCCCAAGCGCTCGGCCTCTTGCGCGCTCACCGGGTCGCCCGTCAGGATCATCTCCAGCGCTTTCTTTTCGCCGATCAGCGAGGGCAGCAGCGCCGCGGCGACGGGCGGAAAGGCGGCGAGCTTGATTTCCGGCTGGCCGAAGCGCGCGCCGCGCGCCGCCAGGATGAAGTCGCAGGCCATGGCCAGTTCCATGCCGCCCCCCAGGCAGTGGCCCTGCACCACCGCCACGGTGGGGCAAGGCGCGTCGAGCAAGGCGCGCACCGCGGCGTGGAAAGCGCGCAACATCTCCGGCGCGCGCTCGGGAAAGTGGTCGCGCACTTCCATGCCCGCGCAGAAGGCCTTTTCGCCCGCGCCGCGCAGCTCCAGCAGGCGCACGGCGGGGTCGGCCGCGGCCGCCTGGACCGCCGCGTGCAGCTCGCGCAGCCCGGCGAGGTCGAGGACGTTGAGGGGCGGGCGGTTGAGCGTCAGCCGCGCGACCGCGCCCTGCTTCTGCGATTCCACCCGCGATGTGTTTTCAGGCGGCATGGCGCCGTCCTCCCTCACCTCTTGCGCGCTCCTTCGGAGGGCTCGAATTCCTTCTCGCCCTTGGGAACGATCCAGCCGCCCTCCTTGAAAATATCCCGCAGCCGGCTCTCGTCTTCCTGCGAAGGCAGGACGGTGGGCAGGTAGGCCTCGAACTCGGCGCGCGTCATCTCTTCGCCGCGCAGGTTGTAGTACCGGTCGGCGTAGGCGCCGATCTGGCGGTGGAACTTCAGGCTGGGCACCTGGATCTTCGGCTCATCGTCGGGGATGAGCTTGTTGAGTGTCTCGGTAAGCTTGCAAACTTCCTGGTAGTAGAGCTCGCGCGCCAGGTCGTTGAGGTTTTCGCGGTCCGCCCCGCCGGGCGAATTCCGCTCGTCGTAGCGCCCCTTGAGGCCCCACACGTAGGCCCACTGCGCGGAAGAGGAGTGGTCGGTGCCGAACAGGTCGTAGGAAGTGGGCAGCCACTTGTTGAAGTACTTCTGGATGATGGAAACGGGGATGCGCCGCGCCTTGAGGACGCGCGCCAGGCCGTTGTTGCCGGTGCCCAGGTGGAAGGACTCTTCCTTGAGCATGGGCGGCATGCTCTCGGCGACGGGCAGGAAAGCGGAGTGCGAGAGCATAGTGAGCTGGAACTTGCCGTCGCGGTCCACAAACTGGGTGTAGGTAAAGAAATCCAGCCAGTCGTTGACGGGTTGGTTGAAGGCGCCGAGCAGGCGCTGGTCGGAGAAGGCGCGGCGCTCCAGGAGCTTTTGCGCCTCGATGCGTCCCGAGCGCCCGAACTGGCTGATCAGCACGTGGCTCATCTGCCAGCCGTGGCGCATCTCCTCGGTCATCACCCGCACCAGGCTCAGGTAATCGTAGCGGCTGGGGGCGGTCTCGAACAGCCGGCGCTGCTGCTCGACGGAGGCGAATTCCGTGTCGCCCTGGTAGACCACCAGGTTCTGCACGGCGTCGCGGATGCGCTGGTCGGGAATGTGCATCACCGTCTTCCAGCGCAGCTGCCCGCGGTAATCGCCGAAGGAGATTTCCGGCGGCACCGAGTCGTACTTGGCCTCGAAGCGGTAATCGAGGAACTCCGGCGCGTCGAGGCCGATGTCCTTCTGCCAGCTGTAGAAATAGTCGATCCAGTCGTCGAAGTTGGAAAGTTTCAGCATCCCAAGCTCTCCGTTCCGCGAGCGCCGGCCGTCCCCCGCGCGCGACCGGCCGGCCACGCCTGATGGAGGCGGCGGTCCGCCGGCGGACGGACGGCCGCGCTCCAGAATGCTCCTCAGATCTTCGTCAAGCCCCTTTGAAGACAGCCTTGCGCTTTTCCAGGAAAGCGCGCAAACCCTCGGTGAAATCCTGCGACTCAAAGCACTTCATCTGCGCGTCAACTTCGTGGCGCATCACCCGCGCCAGCTCCGTCTCCTCGCGCTCGTAGAGCGACTGCTTGAGCAAGGCGAGGGGCAAGGGCGGCGCTTCCGCCAGGCGCTCGGCCAGGCCGCGCGTCTCTTCCGCCAGGCGCTCGTGGACGGCGAGGAAATTCACCAGGCCCAGGCGGTGCGCCTCCGCGGCTTCCACCGCCTCGCCGAGAAAAAACATCTCCATCGCCCGCCCCACGCCCACCACGCGCGGCAGAAAGTAGGTACCGCCCCAGTCGGGGTGCAGGCCCAGGCGGACAAACGCCTGCGCAAAGGTGGCGCGGTCGGAAGCGATGCGCAGGTCGCAGGCCAGCGCCAGGTTCATGCCCGCCCCCAGCGCCGGGCCGTTCACCGAAGCCAGCACGGGCTTGGGCAGGCTGCGCAGCTTCTGCACCAGTTCGTGCCCGAGCTCCAGGAAGCCGCGAAAGCTCACGGAGTGGAACTGCGTCTTGAGCTCCTGCATGGCCTCCACGTCGCCGCCCGAGCAGAAGGCGCGGCCGGCGCCGGTAATCACCACCACCCGAATCGCCGGCTCGTGGGCCACCTGATCGAGCGCGGCGTCGAGTACCCGGCGCATGGGCTCATCCAGGGCGTTGAGCTTCTCGGGGCGATTGAGGGTGAGGGTCGCCACCGCTCCCTGCCGCGCCAGCAAAACGGGCTCATCCGGCATCAGAAACCTCCCGCGCCGTCCGGCGCGCTTCGGCTTCCCGGCACTTGGCCAGGAACTGCTCGAAAATCCTCTTCTGCTCGGGCTGCTCGACGATCTCCTCCGGGTGCCACTGCACGGCCATCAAGAAAGGATACTCGCCGCCGTCCTCGAAGGCTTCCACCAGCCCGTCTTCGGAGTAGGCGGTGACCTTCAGGCCGCGGCCCACGCGCTTGATGGCCTGGTGGTGCAGGCTGTTGACGCGGCAGCCGCCGGAGACGGCGCTTCCCAGCAGCGACTCGGGCTCCGTCACCGCCACCTGGTGCACGCGCTCGCGGCGCTCTTTCTCGCGGCGATGCTCGAGGGTAGTGGCCTCGTCGCGCTGCACGTCCTGGTAGAGGGCCCCGCCGAACTTGACGTTGATCATCTGCGAGCCGCGGCAGATGCCCAGGATGGGCAACCGCTCCTCGAGCGCGCGGTCGAGCAGCGCCATCTCGAATTCGTCGCGGGCGCGGTTCACCTTCACGCTGTCATATTTCTTTTTCTCGTCGTAGAAGGCCGGGTCCACGTCCTCGCCGCCCGCAAAGAGCACGCCGTCGAGCTCGGCGCGCGCGGCGCGCGAGCGGTCGGCAGCGGCGAACAACACCAACTCCTGCGGACGCGCCCCCGCTTCCACCAGCGCCTGGAAATAGGGCGACTTCGCCCCGCGCTTCTTTTCCTTATCGGCGACCGAGACGGCAATCTTCATCGTGCAACCACTCTGATCCGTAATGTAGCGCTGCCCTTCCGGGCAGCAGTTCCGCGGCGTCTTAGTAGCGCTGCCCTTTAGGGCGGCACCCGCCGGCGAAGCGCTACTTGGCCTGGAAGTTCGGCTTGCGCTTCTCGATGTAGGCGCGCAACCCCTCCTTGGCGTCCTGACTCTGGAAGAGGTGTTGCTGGAGCTCGCGCTCGATGGCCAGGCCTTCGCCCAGGGGCACTTCCATGCCCGAGCAGACGGCGCGCTTGATGCGCCCCACGGCGCGCGCGGCCTTGGCGGGCGGAAGGAACTGCCGCGAGTAGGCCGCCACTTCCTCAAGGAATCCGTCGCGGCTGAGCACTTGATTGACCAGGCCGATCTCCTCGGCTTCCTCAAAAGAGAAGGTGCGGCCGGTGACCATCAGCTCGATGGAGCGCGACTTGCCGATCAGGCGCGAGAGGCGCTGCGTGCCGCCGGTGCCGGGCAGCACGCCGAGTGAAACTTCCGGCAGGCCGATCTTGCCCGCGTCGCGGCGCGCCAGGCGGATGTCCGCCGCCAGGGCAATCTCCAGCCCTCCGCCCACCGTGTGGCCGTTGAGCGCCGCGATCACCAGCTTGGGCGTCTGCTCCAGGCGCATCAGGGTCTCGTTGGCGTGCAGGCAGAAATAGTATTTGAATTCCGGAGTGACGCTGGCGAGCATGTTGATGTTGGCGCCCGCCGAGAAGAACTTCTCGCCCGCCCCGCACAGGATGAGCACCTGCACGGCGTCGTCCATGCGCGCCTGGAGGACCGCGGCGTCGAGCTGCTGCATCATTTCGTAGGTGTAGGTGTTGGCGGGGGGATCGTTCATCTCGATCCACGCCAAACCGCCTTCCGCGCGATAATTGATTAATGCTCCCGTCGCCGAGGTGGTGGTGGTTGCCATGTCGGGTTCTCCTCCCTGAATTTTCAAATCGTGCGCCGCGCGGGGCGCTTGGCGCGAGGCGCCACGGCCCGAGACCGCGGCGGCCGCGGGCGGCCCGCCCGGCGGCTGCTCCGCCCCAAAATGCCGCGCAAAAACCAGTCCGCCATCCGGCGCGCCATCTCCGGCGCGCCGGGGTCCACCTGCGAGTTGTACCAGGTGTAAATCCAGTTCATCATGCCGAAAAGCGCCAGCACCGCCAGGCGCGGGTTCAGATCCTCGATTCGCTGGCGCGCCGCGAGCGCCTCTACCAATCGGTAGCCCAGGCGGTAATAGTCTTTCTTGAGGGCGTGAACCTCGCGCCGCCACTCCTCGCCCAGAGAACGGTCTTCGTGGGTGAGCACCTTCATCTCGTTGGGGTGCTCGATGAAAAATTTCAAGTGCAGGCGGATGAAAGCGCGCAGGCGCTGCTCGGGGTCGGCGAGGGTGCGAAGCTCCTGGCGCGCCTCGGCGAGCAGGGTCTGGAAGGCGTGGCGCTGGATGAGGTAGAGAAGCTGCTCTTTGCTGGAGAAGTAGTAGTAGAGACCCGCCAGGCTGACGCGCGTCGAGCGCGCGATGTCGCGCATGGAGGCCTGATGGTAGCCGCGCGCGCAAAAGACCTCCGCCGCGCGGCAAAGGATCGCCTCCAGCTTGCGGTCGAAATGGTGCGAGTTGCGGTTGGCCATGAAGCGGCTCTCCCCGCCGCCCTGCCTGGGATGTGGTTGCCGTCCGGAGACCGGCTGCCCTGCCTTCAATCGAACGTCCGTTCGAGTTCATTCTACCGCCCCGGGTGGAAATGTCAACCCATCCCCGGGGCGATCCATCGCCCGCAACCGGGTTTCACCGCGAGCCCAAAGCGCCTATAATGACCCTTCACTTGAATCTCAGGAGACGAACGGCATGAGCCAGCAGCCCATCGAAAATCACGGCATTATCGGCGACCTGCACACCGCGGCCCTGGTGGGCATGGACGGCACGGTCGACTGGCTCTGCTTTCCCCATTTCGACTCGCCCAGCGTTTTTGCCTCCCTGCTCGATGCCGAGCGCGGCGGGCACTTCCAGATCGCCCCGGCCATCGAAGGCGCGAAACACCAGCAATTTTACTGGCCGGACACCAACGTGCTACTGACGCGCTTTCTCTCTACGCAAGGGGTGGGGGAGATAACGGACTTTATGCCCATTCGGAGCGGGCCGTCGGCCAAGAAGCAGCCGCAGCTGGTGCGACGGGTGGCGGCTGTGCGCGGAACTTTTCCCTTCCGCGTCGAGTGCCGGCCGGCGTTCAATTTTGCGCGCGACCCGCACAAGTTGGAAATCCGCCCGGGAGAGGGCGCCTGCTTCCGCTCCGAGCGGCAGAGCCTGAGCCTGGCGACGCGCCAGGCGCTCGAGGCCGACGGCAAAGGAGGCGTGGCAGCAGAATTCACCCTGCAGGAAGGCCAGTCGATATCCTTCCGGCTTGAGAACCTGCCCACCCAAGGTGTCTGTGCCCGCGCGCTCAGCGAGCGCGAGGTGCACGAGATGTTCTCGGCCACGGTGGGCTACTGGCGGCGCTGGATGAGCAAGTGCTCCTACAAGGGGCGCTGGCGCGAGATGGTGCGGCGCTCGGCGCTGGTGCTGAAGCTGCTCACCTTCGAGCCCACCGGCGCCATCGTTGCCGCGCCCACCTGCAGCCTGCCCGAGAGCCTGGGGGGCGAGCGCAACTGGGATTACCGCTACACGTGGATTCGCGACGCCGCTTTCACGCTCTACGGCCTGCTGCGCATCGGCTTCACCGAGGAAGCCTCCAAGTTCATGCAGTGGCTGGAAGCGCGCTGCCACGAGCTGAACCCCGACGGGTCGCTGCAGACCATGTACGGCATCGACGGCCGGCACGAGATCGAAGAGCAGACCCTCAACCACCTGGGCGGCTACCGGGACTCGCGCCCCGTGCGCGTGGGCAACGCCGCTTATCGGCAACTGCAACTGGATATTTACGGCGCGCTCATGGACTCCGTGTATCTGTACAACAAATACGGCAGCCCCATCTCCTACCAGCTCTGGCGCGACCTGCGGCGGCTGCTCAACTGGGTGGCGGACAACTGGCAGAGGGAGGACTGCGGCATCTGGGAAGTGCGCGGCGGGCCGCGGCAGTTCGTTTACTCCAAGCTCATGTGCTGGGTGGCGCTGGACCGCGGGCTGCGCCTGGCCGATAAGCGCAGCTTTCCCGCCGACCGCGCGCGTTGGCTGGAGGCGCGCGACCAGATCTACGAGCAGATCCTCAGCCAGGGCTGGAGCCGCCGGCGCCAGGCGTTCGTGCAGTACTACGGCAGCCGGTCGCTCGACGCTGCGGCGCTCATCATGCCCCTGGTCTTTTTCATGTCGCCCACCGACCCGCGCATGCTCGCCACCCTCGACGCCATCAACCTCCCACAAACCCAGGGAGGGCTGATGGCCGATAGCCTGGTCCACCGCTACAACCTGCAGGAATCGGCCGACGGGCTGTCGGGAACCGAGGGCACGTTCAACATGTGCACGTTCTGGCTGGTCGAGGCGCTGACGCGCGCCGGGCGGGTGGACCGCCGAAGGCTCGAAGAGGCGCGCCTGATCTTCGAGAAGATGCACGGCTACGCCAACCACCTGGGCCTCTACGCCGAGGAGACGGGAGCGTGCGGCGAGGCGCTGGGCAACTTTCCCCAGGCTTTCACCCACCTGGGACTCATCAGCGCGGCGTTCAACCTCAACCGCGCCCTGGGGCACAACGAGCCGGACTACCCCGGCCTGCCCCGCGGCAACGACGCGCAATAAGCGTAAGAGAACGCGCTATCCCCTGGCCGGTGGCACCGGAGATTTTCCCGGCGGCGCCGTGCCGACACAAGCGTTTCATCATCCAAGGAGGACTCATCCATGCCCATCGAGGGAGCACTGAAAAATCAGAAGGCCCTGGTGACCGGGGCGAGCTCGGGAATCGGCCGGGGAGTGGCCAAGACGCTGGCCGCCGCGGGGGCCGACGTGGCGGTCAACTACGTCGGCGACCGCACGCCCGCCGACCAGGTGGTGGCGGAAATCCGGCAAGCCGGCGGACGCGCCCTGGCCGTCGAGGCGGACGTGAGCCGCGAGGACCAGGTGCAGAAGATGTTCCAGGAAGTGATCGGCGAGCTGGGAACGCTCGACATCCTGGTGAACAACGCAGGCATTCAACGCGACGCCCCGCTGCTGGAAATGACCTTAGAACAGTGGAACGCCGTGCTGGGAGTCAACCTGACAGGTTATTTTCTCTGCGCGCGCGAGGCGGCCAGGGAGTTCGTGCGCCGCGGAGTGGTGCCGGCGGTGTCGAAGGCCGCGGGAAAGATCATCTGCATCAGTTCCGTGCACGAGGTCATTCCCTGGGCCGGCCACTGCGATTACGCCGCCTCCAAAGGCGGCGTCAACATGTTCATGCGCACCGCCGCTCAGGAATTGGCGCCACGGCACATCCGCGTCAACAGCATTGCGCCGGGGGCCATCAAGACGGCCATCAATCGTCCCGCCTGGGACACTCCGCAGGCGGAAGCCAAGTTGTTGAAGCTGATTCCCTACCAGCGGGTGGGTGAGCCGGAGGACATCGGCCGGGTGGCCGCGTGGCTGGCCTCCGACGACTCGGATTACGTGACCGGGGCGACGCTCTTCACCGACGGGGGCATGACGCTCTACCCCGGCTTCGCGCACGGAGGCTAGGGCGCGGGGCGGCAGAGCTTCCGGGACACTTTCCGGCACCGCCTAGGCGAGGCGCCCGGAGGGGAAGATATGGTAGTACCACACCGTCAGCAGGGCCATGTAAACCACGCTGATGGCCACTGAAACCCAGAAGGTCTTGCCCATCAGCTTTTCGGGAACTTCCTTGTTCCAGGACCGCAAACTGGCGATGAGGAGGAAGATCGCGGCCAGGCGTGCGAAGCCGTGCAAGGGACTCTCCATGGGCCCCACGCCCTTTCCGCCCAGGTAGCTGAACAGAACCGCGAAGTCGTCGAAGAAGGTGCCGATCAGGATATCCACCAGGAACCACAGGACGGGGAAGATTATCCCCAGCATGTATCCGTAGCGGTCTTCTCCGAAAAAGACGAGCACGGCCACTGCCATAAACACGAACGACTTGGCCAGCTCGAAGTAGAAGAGTTGCGGCAGGGCAAACGCCGCCGCCACAATGAACACCGTCGTCAAAATGGCCGCCAGGAAAACCCATCGATTCGCCATTCCTGATCTCCTTAAGGCAAGATGGGGACGTCGGCCCAGCCGGGAAACAGACCGTCCCCGGCTGCGCAAAGAGTACGCCGAATGTAGGGCGGGCACAAGAGGGTGAATGCCCGCGCGGCCGCCTCCTGGCCCGGCAGGCGGAATGTGCGAGGGACTCCGCGCTCCCACTTGACTTGTCCCGGGTACGGCGTTATTGTTTCCACCGCAAGGCAAGCACAGCAAAAACCTGCGTCGGGTGCACAAGACTTAAGACCCGGGACGAAAACCCGAGGGTGATGGTCATTTCCTCCGGTGTCCCCAAGGGTGGAGTCCCTTCAGCACCCCCGCGATTGCGCTCCCGCCCGAGGGCGCAGCCGTGAGGCGCCGCGCCGGAGGTTCCCGGCCCGGGAAGCGAGAACTTAACGGGCGATCAACACGGTTGTAAAGAAGGCTTAATACGCCGGTGCGACAAAGGGAGTTCTTGCACCGGAAAGCTGTGCCGAAGGATAGCCTCCACATGAGCGCCGCACCGAGAGGCTGATCCTTCCTTTTCAAGGCTCATCCTTCATGGCAGTTTGGGACCAGAGTCCAAACATCCAGGGATTTTCCCCACCGCAAGAGTCATATCACCCCGGCGGAGGCCGACGACGGCTGCCCCGGAGAGCTCAATTCATGGTCGCTCCGCGACCTTCATATGGAGGGAATCATGTGTCGGAGGAGCAAGTTATTCCTCGCGCTGTTGATTCTTAGCTTCGCGTGCGCCGTCCAGGTGCGCGGCCAACAAACCCAGGGGTCCATCACCGGCGTGGTGCAGGACGTCTCGGGCGCGGTCGTGCCGGGAGCGCAGGTGAAAGCCACCAACTCGGATACCAATTTGCAGATGACGGCGACGACTAATCAACGGGGCTCGTACGCCTTTTTCGGCGTGCCTCCGGGGACCTACAGCGTCACCATCACCAAGGCGGGGTTCAAGGCGGAGACCTATTCCGCCATCGAAGTCGATAGTAACCGAACCGCCACCGTGAACGCCAAGCTGGCGCCCGGTGAAGCCACGACCAGCATCACCGTAAACGCTACGCCGCTCATGAACCAGACCAACGCCACCACCGGTTACGTGGTCTCGAAGGCCACCATCCAATCGACGCCCCTCGGCACGGGGAGTTTCACCCAACTGGCGATTATGAGCCCGGGCGTACACGCGGATTTTCTGGGCGGCGCGGGCGCCAACGCGGGCCTCGGGAATCAGGCCATCTTCGCCGACGGCAACCGCGACACCAGCAACAGCTTTTCGCTGAACGGCATCAGCACCAACAACCAGTTCAACGGCAACTCCACCTCGCAGGTGGGCGAGAACCGCTTCGTGCTGAACACCGGCGAGAACTTCGGCGCAGGAGGAGTGCTTCAATCCGCCACTTCGGTCTACGGCGCCATCGGCCAGGCCCTGCCCACGCCTCCGCCGGACGCCATCCAGGAGATCACCGTCAACTCCTCCATGTATGACGCCAGTCAGGGCAACAAGAGTGGCGCGCATATTGGCGTCACCACCAAGTCCGGCACCAACCGGGTTCACGGGTCGGCCTGGGAGCAATGGCAAAACAGCTCCATGAACGCCGCACCGTTCTTTTACAACGCGGACAACCTGAAAAATCCTTTCATGAACCGCAATCAGTTCGGCGCCACCATCGGCGGGCCGATCATCAAAAACAAATTGTTTTACTTCGGGTCCTACCAGGGAGTTCGGATTTCGGATGCGTCTCTCTCGACCAAGAACGTCACCGTGCCCCTGGGCCTGACCGACGACCGCAGCGCCGCCGGCATTATCAGCATGATCCAGAACAGCGACTACGGAAAGACGATTACCGCCGCTGACATCAGCCCGGTAGCGATGAAACTCTTCAACGCCAAGCTTCCGGACGGTCAATATCTGATTCCCAGCGCGCAGATCACTAACTCGACGACCGCGACCCAATTGGGCTACGATGCCGTCCTCCGCGGGCCCAACACGATCTCAAGTGTCAACCAGGGAATCGCCAGCTTGGACTATCAGGCGAGCGACAGGGACCGTCTGTCAGGAAAATATTATATCCAGAACAATCCTACCACCGGCCCCTTCGGCGCCGTCAGCGATCTCATCGGTTTCCCGCAGGAGCTCTCGGCAGGCAGTCAGGTGCTCTCCATCAGCAACAACCTCATCCTATCCCCGACCATGACTTGGGAGCAGCGCATCGGCTTTACGCGTCTGCGCGCCTATTCGCAAACCAGTCAGGCTTTCGGTCCCAGCGATATGGGAATGAATCTGCTGGGCTCCACGGGGTTTCCGCAGATCGAGATCAGCGGCATGGATCCGACCATTTATAACACTCTGGAATTTGGTCCCAGCACAAGCTTTGCCAACGCCGGGATGTACCAGAATCGGGGGGAGATCGAATCCTCTTTGAATATGGTGAAAGGCAGGCACACGATTTCGATTGGCGGGCTGTGGGACCACACCCAGCTTAACGTGATCAACAAAAACACCAACACGGATATTCTGGAGTTCCACAGCCTTCTCGATTTCGTGGAGGGCTACGTGTATACCGGCAACGCGTTCGCGGGCTCGGCGAACCGCTACTACCGGTCGAACACGGCGGGCCTCTACATCAACGATGACTTTAAGGTTCGAAGCAACCTGACGATTACCGCCGGCCTGCGATGGGATTATGATGGCCCGCTCTCAGAGAAGTATGGCCGGCTGACCGGATTCGACCCCGCGCTTTACTCCTACAACTCCACGACCGACACCATCACCAACGCCGGTCTGGTCATCGCCGGAAACAATTCCACCTCGGGCACCCAGGGCGCCAGCGCGTCGCTGATGACCCAGCACCAGTGGGGACTGGCGCCGCGCATCGGCATTGCCTGGTCGCCCACTTCCAAGGTGACCGTGCGCGCCGGCTACGGCGTCTACTACGACCGCGGCGAACTGTTCAGCTACTTTTCCGCCCCCGCGGGCTCCGGCTTCAACGGCCCGTTCGGGGTGACGCTGGCGCCGCCCTTCGTCGAGCCGATTTATGCCAGTAGGGGGTCAGACTTTGCTGCCCCCTTCGGCACAGCTTCGGTGCCGCCACCCTCCGGGAACGCCGCCAGCTATCTTGCGCTGTTGCCTAACGTTTCACAGACCGCGTCGGGCCACTGGCCAACCGGCAACCACTCGGGTCCCTTGCTCTTCTCCGGGTACAACATCCACAACAAACTGCCCTACACCGAAAGCTGGACCCTCGACCTGCAATTCCAGCCCTCCAACAACTGGATGTTCGAGATCGGCTACGTAGGCAATCACGGCGTCCACGAAGTGCTGCCTATCCCCTTCAATGAGCCGCTCATCGCCACCCCTTCGAACCCCGTGCACGGACAGATGTATTCCTACGGCGGCGTGAGCCCCAACAGTCCATGCAACACCTATTACTCCGGCCTTTCACCGCTGGACAATGAACCTTTGTGCCCGCCTCCGTACTACGCCGGCAACGCCGAGGTTCGCGTGCCCTACATCGGCTATGACATGAACTCCGTAACCTACAATGCCGAGGGCATCTCCAACTACGATGCCTTGCAGCTCCAGGTGCACAAACGCATGTCCCACGGGCTGCAGTTCAGCGCTTCCTACACCTGGTCGCACGCTCTCGACATGCAGAGCGGGCTGGGATTGTTCGTCACCGGCAACAACCCGCAGGATCCCAAGTCCAACTACGCCTCCTCGGACTTCGACCAGACGCACGTCTTCCTGGTCAACTACAGTTACAACCTGCCGGGATTCTCGGGCAGCCGATTCGCCAAGGACGCCACCAAAGGCTGGACGATCAGCGGGCAAACCGTTGCCCAGAGCGGCCAGCCCTACAGCCCTTACGACTACCATGGTTCGGTAGCCAGCTTGTATTACGGTACATACGACGAACTGGCTAACCCCATTGTGCCGCTCAAATCGGGCGTCACCGCATCCCAGGCTCAACTGCAAGGTACTCACGGCGTCAATGCGGGCCAGCCGGTGCTCAATGCACAGGCCTTTGCCCCGCAGTTTGTCGCGCCCGGAACGAACGGCGTGCCGCCTTGCGATGCCTCGGGCTGCGATCTTTACGAATCCCTGTTTGGCACTACGGGTCGCAACATGTTCCGCGGTCCTTTCCAGGTGCGCTTCGATATGAGCCTGGCCAAGCAGTTCAACATCACCGAGCGGTATCGTTTACGTTTTGAGGCCGATGCGTTCAACCTCTTTAACCAGGCTAATTTTGACACGCCCAACAATAACGTAAACTTCTTCCCCGATTACTACGGGCCTCCTGCCAATCCCCCTCGCGGCAGCCTGGGGTATATTCAACACACCATCGGCAGCCCGCGCTTCATGCAGTTGTCCTTGCACTTCTTGTTCTAGCTGTTTGTGCTTTTCGGTGGAAGCCGGGGTGGGTTCCTCACCCGCCCCGGCCGAAGCCCCGCCCCCTCGTCACACCTTCCTTCCCATAGGACAACCGCCCGTCTTCTTTGCTATACTGCGCCCGACTTGCTCGCCAATCCAAGGAGGGTATAGCCATGGCCCGAATCTACCGTTCCCTGATGGAAGTCTGCTGGGCTCTGGGTTTCTTCAGCACCATCTTTGCGTTGTTCCTGAAATACGAGCCGGTCTATTCGGCGAGGTTTTCGGTCTCTCCGCACGGGGCCCTGATGTTCGCCGGCGTGCTCTTTTTGGCGGCCATCGCCACGCGCGCGGTGGGCCGGACGGGCGTCCCTAGGGGCAGTTAGTTTTCTGCCTCCGCCCAGTTCCCACTCAGGCTTTGCCCATGCGGTTGTTGCAGGACCTCGCCACACGACGGGCGGATCGGTGCGCTTCCCGCGCTTCCGGCGGCCGATTGCGCGGAGGGCTTGCCGGCGGCGCGTCGAGCAACTCGCGAACCTTGCTCAGCAGGTCACCGTTTCCACCTGCCTGGGAGGTCGCAGAAAATTGAGGCGCCCGGCCGTGCCGCGATCACCGTTCAAGGCGCGTTAAGACCATGCGACAAAGACATCGATCAATCCGATAGGGTGGCGTCCATGTTACGAAAACTCTGGGTAGTTCTCGTGGTGGGGTTGATGAGTCTGTTGCCGGCGCGGGGGCAGACGGCGCCGGCGCCGGCGGAAGCGGCGCGCGCTTGGACGGCGGCGCATCGCGCGGAACTGGTCGAGCAGTTCTCGCACTTTCTCTCCATCCCCAACGTGGCGGCCGATCCGCAGGGGCTGCGGCGCAACGCGGCTTTTCTTATCCAACAACTCAAGCAGCGGGGTGTCGCGGCGCAACTGTTGACGCTCGCCGGGTCGCCCGCGGTGGTTTACGGCGAGATCCGGACGCCGGGCGCGCAACACACCGTCGTGTTCTACGCGCACTACGACGGGCAGCCGGTGAAAGCGTCGGAGTGGCAGACGCCTCCCTTCACTCCGACCCTGCGAACGGTGAAGGGCGAGGAGAGAATCTACGCGCGCTCGGCGGGCGACGACAAGGCGGCGATCTTCGCGCAGCTGACGGCGCTGGACGCGCTGCGGGCGGCGAAGGTTCCCCTGCGCGCCAACATCCGGTTTGTCTGGGAAGGCGAAGAGGAGGCGGGCTCGCCGCATCTGGAGCGGATTCTGGACGCGCATCGTGAACTGGTGCACGGCGACATCTGGCTGATTTGCGACGGCCCGGTGGACCAGAGCGGCGCGCAGACGGTGGTGTTCGGGGCGCGCGGCGACACGCACCTTGAGGTGACGGTCTACGGCCCGCACCACGGGCTGCACAGCGGTCACTACGGCAACTGGGCGCCCAATCCGGCCCTGGAGTTGGCGCGCCTACTGGCGGGAATGAAGGACGCGACGGGGCGGGTGCTGATCCCGCATTTCTACGACGGGGTGGCGCCGCTGTCGGCGACGGAGAAGCAGGCGCTCGAGCGCGCGCCCAAAAACGATGCGATGCTCATGCGCGCCTACTGGCTGGGGCACGTGGAGACGGCGGACGGGCCGCTGCTGGAGGCGATCAACCAGCCCTCGCTGAACATCAACGGCATGTCGTCGGGGCAGACGGGGGCGCAGTCGGCGAACGTGATTCCGCCCACCGCCACCGCGGACCTGGATTTGCGCCTGGTGGTGGGCATCGACTGGAAGGTGCAGGTGCAGCGCGTGGTGGACTACATCGCCTCGCAGGGGTACTTCGTGACCGAGCAGGAACCGGCGCGCGCGATGTTGCTGGAGCACGCGCGGGTGGCGCGGGTGACGCGCGATCCGGCGAGCTACAACGCCGTGCGCACGCCCATGGACCTGCCCATGGCGCAGGAGGTGATTGCGGCGGTGCGCGGCGCGCGCGGCAACGTGCTTCTGCTGCCCACCATGGTAGGAAGCGAGCCGTAGGGCGCGATGGAGCGCGCCGCCAACACCCGCACCGTCACCGTCCCCATTGCCAACTACGACGACAATCAGCACGCCGCCAACGAGAATCTGCGCCTGCAGAACTTGTGGAACGGCACCGAGACCATGGCGGCGCTGCTGGCCATGCGTTGACGCCCGCCCGCCGAAGCCTCGACCATTGTAACCGCGGCGCCTCACTGTCGCCTGGTGCCAGGTGGGTCGTCATGGTCGGTGATTTTCTGACCACGGCTATTTCCTGATGCGAAACGCCCACGGTTGATTCAAACGGCCAATCAAGCGTGGCGACCAAGCCCGTCGCGGATCGCTACTGAGCGGGTAGCCACGACAGGTTTTGGGTGTCGTGGCCTTCTCAAGCCGGCTGAAAACCCACCGTTCCGCCGCGCGACACCGTGGCGACCCGTACTACTGGAACCTGCCCGTGGATTCACTCTGCAAAACGTCGACGTGGAATATGGGAAAGCTGGTGAGCCGTGAGGGAATCGAACCCCCAACCCGCTGATGAAGAGCCGTAATTGAGCCAGATTCACAACTCCTTGAACCGAAGGCAGAAAACCCTGCAACGCCTTGTAGGTCAACGAGCTGCCGACTTGGAGGGAGTTGTTTTGAGTTGCACCAACAGAGGTGCAAATGCATTTGGGGTCCCCACAAGAGTCCCCACAGTCAATGGACTGGATCCCTCCAACGTTTCCCCACCACAAATCGAGAATTGACCGAGTCGACCTGAAACCTGCATCAAGGGCATTCAGGTAAAGACAGAAGATTGCTAGGTTGCTCGCCGTCGCTTCGGTCTTCAAAGAAGAGTTGTTGCCGCAGGCATCCTTGGCAATTGACAACCTGCGCTCGATCTCCCGGTGTCGGCTTGACATAAAACGAACAGGTACCACAAGCCTACAATCGATCCCGCGCCGGCACGCCATCGGATATAGATTTATATAAGATTGGAACACTACAATCACTCTCCTGGTGGTGTTTGCTTGACGGGTTCAATGATCCCGTTGATACTATTCTTCGTACTCGAGTCATTTCCCGCCCGCGTGGACGGCGCCTTACTTCGACAGCCTGGCACCGCTCTCCGCGCGCCGTGCCAGGACGTGGAGCCGTGCCCAACCAGCGATGGATGCGCATAATTCCTGTAGCCTTCATCATGTATACCATCGCCTTCGTTGACCGCACCAACATCTCCCTCGCCCTGCCCCAGATCAGCCGTGAATTGCACATGGACGCGCAGCAGGCGGGGAGCGCCGCGGGGGTGTTTTTCTGGGGCTACCTGGTGCTGCAAATTCCCGGCGGGTATCTGGCCAGCCGCTGGAGCGCCAAGCGCTTTGTCGCCATCCTGCTGGCGCTGTGGGGCGCCTGCGCAGTGCTGACCGGCCTGGTGCATAGGGGGCGGGAATTCTGGACCATGCGCCTGATGCTGGGCATCGCGGAGGGCGGTGTCTGGCCGGCCACCCTGGTGCTGCTGGCGCACTGGTTCCCGCGCACCGAGCGCGCCCGCGCCAACGCTTACTGGATGCTCTGCCTTCCCGTGGCGGTGGTGATCTCCTCCCCCCTGTCGGGATGGATTCTGGGCCACTGGGACTGGAGAGTGCTGCTCATCTTCGAAGGCTTGTGGCCGATCCTGTGGCTGGGCGTATGGGCGTTCTTCATCAACGACCATCCCCGCCAGGCTTCCTGGATCTCGCCGGAAGAGCGCACGTACCTGGAAACCACCCTGGAGCGGGAGGCCAGCGAGACCGAGCCGGCGGCTCCGGAACCTTATCTGCGCACGCTTCTGCGCCCGCACGTGCTGGTGATGGTGGTGGTCTACTTCCTGCTCAACACGGGAAACTACGGCTACCTGTTCTGGCTGCCCACGGCGCTGGAAAGCCACAAGAAACTGAGTGAATTCTCGGTTGGCCTGCTCTTCACGCTGCCCTTTGCTTTGACGGCGCTGGGGATGGAAATTCTCTCACGCCACTCCGACCGCGAGCGCGAGCGCAGCCGGCACGTGGCGGCGGGGCTGGCATGGGCTGGAATCCTGCTGCTGGGCGGCGTGGCACTGAGTACCCGCGCGCCGCTGCTCTCCTTTGCCCTGGTGGCCCTGGTGGGCGCCGGGTCGTACGGCGCCATGGGACCCTTCTGGGCCATTCCCACCGAAACCCTGCCCCGCCGCGCCGCCGGCACGGCCATGGGGCTGGTCAACGCTCTGGGCAACCTGGGCGGCTACTTCGGGCCGCTGCTGGTAGGATACTTCAAGCAGCGCACCGGCAATTTCATCTACGCTTTTGCGTTGCTGGGCGCGGGCATGCTCCTGGGAGGCATCTTGGCGCGCTTCTTCATGCCCGCCGCGCGCCGGGCATGAACGGCCCAGTGGCTTGCCCCCCCCATCCGGCTCACACCGCATCCTGAGGCAAATTCCAGGCCGAAAAATTGACCAAGACCGTGCCGCCGTCTGGCTTGTGGCGGGCGAAACTGGAAGGCTGGCGCATCGGCCGGCCAAAACTCCTGCTGGACCGTGAAGCCATCCAGCACGACCGCGCTCAAGGAATGAGCCTCGTTGCCGATCAACTTGAGCATGTTGTCGCAGGGCACCAACAATATGAAATCCGAACCAGGTATTCCACCTGTGCCCTGTCCTTGCGACCCCGGGAGTGCCCCGTGCCGCAGCTCGCCTGCGATGAGCGGTTTGATCGTTCTAGTGACGGACACGGGAGATCTCCCCAACCAGGTAAAGGTCGGGATGGTGGCCAAAGTACTCGCCGTCGACGACCGCCCCGCCCGTCTCGCCCCCAAGCAAGTTGAGCTGGTTTCCTTCCAGGACCGCCATAGGCAAATTGTTGTTAAGCGGCAGGGGAGTTGCCGTGCCGAAGGCGTTGGTGCGGGTATCAAACACCCACACGTTGCTGTTGTAAGGATTATGGAGGTAATGCTTGAAGGTCTTCCCGTAGGGCTTGCTCAGGGTTCCCGAGGGGCCCATGACGTGAGGGTATTGGCCGCCCCCAATCAGCAGGATGAAACGGTGCTGATAAACAATGGCGCCGGTGGGAAAATTCCCGCTGGAAACGGGAGAGTCGGGCAGGCGTGTCCAGGCCTTGCGGGCGGGGTCAAACTTCCAGTTATCCACCACCGTGCAGTAGTGGCCGGTGGGGTTGTCCCTCCCCGTGGCCCCGCCGAGGACATAGATCTCTCCCTTCACCGCCGCCATCGCGGGCACCCAGCGGGGTGTTCCGGGGCAGCTCGGCAATTCCTGCCATCCCCGCTGGGGCTCGCGGGTATCAAAAACCAGCAGACGCGCGCCCCGGCGGGAGACACGGCCCGCGGGGCCGGAGTTGGTGTAGAACTTCGTGTGGGTCTCGGCGCGGTCCACTCCGCCCAGCCAGTAGATCTTCGGCCCCACTGCGCACATCCCGGCCCCAGCGTACCTCCAAGGGAGTTCCGGCAAGCTCTGCCATTTCCATTGGCCGTCCGTCCGGGACAACTCGTAACCGTCGCGGTAGCAATAGGGAGAGAAGTCACTGAAGCCGCCCCAGCAATAAATATGGTTGTCCACAGCAGCGCAGGTAAGCGCTTGCCGGGCCGCCCCGGGAAAATCCGGCAAGCGCTGCCAGCCGCTTTGCGGCGCCTGAAGATTGAGCGCCCAGGACTTCTTGAGGAACCCGCGGGGATATTTGCCAAGTTTATTGACCACGCCTTGGGTCTGGCCCGTGCAGAAACCCGCCACCGTCACCAGAAAGTGATCGACGATGCCGCCGCTGCTGTCTTGAAATCCCTGCGGCAGGTCGGGCCCCTTCTGCCAGACAATTTTGAGCATCTGCGGCAATGAAGATGACGGAGCGGGCAGACCGGCGCCCCACACGGCCAAGCCCCCCGCGATCGCCGCCAGGGCGAGCAGGACCACGCCCCGCCGTCGATGCCGTGGGCGCTCAGGCGCTTGGCGAATCCTCATTTTCCACTGCCTCCATTTCCCTGAAGCCGCGCCTGAGCACTCGCGGCCTTTCCCCGTCATGCTGCGCCAAGGGGTCAAGCAAACTCCAAGCCGAAGATCCGCGCGTGGTCGAGCCGGAAGCGCAGCATCACCGGCGAGCCCTCGGCGTTGCCCAGGTCCTCTTCACCGTTCCAACTCAGCGGGCTCCAGTGCAAATCGCCAAAGACAGGCGTCGAGTCCTGGAACGAGCGGTGTGGCAGCGGCTGATGGTCGAATCCCGCCACCTCCACGCGGATGCTCCCTCCCCGGTCGGTGAGGGCGTTGATGCGCAGGTGACGGCCCGGGGGCATGATAGCCACCGTGGCGAATTCGCCGTAATCCGCCTGCAAAGCCACCAGCCGCCCTTTGGGCCACACGGCGTAGCCGGGGGCGTACTTCCAGAGCTTGCGCGGGTATTTGTGAGGCACGTCGTAGCCGGTGTAAGGAAGCACAAAGCGCCCGTCCGCCAGCTCGACCAGGTTGGGATGGGCAAAGATCACCCCTCCGTCGAAGGCGCCAAAGGGGCCGGGCTCGAAGACCGGCGACCCCTCGAGGAAGTGCCACAGCCTCCCGTCGTGGCTGCTGGCCACGTGAATGCTCGTGGTGTCCACGGCCATGTCCCAGACGGCGGGAAACAGCAGGTGATGGTCGGGCGCACCGGGGATGGTGGTCTTGCAATTGGTATACAGGACTTGCGAAGGTGAGAGGCGCAGTCCGGGTTCGAGCATGGTCTTCTGGAGGGGAAACTCCCGGAAGCTGTCGCTTTCCGCGCGGCCGATGGAGCGCCGGGTGACGCGCCAGGTCTGCTTTCCATCCAGGTGGGCGTCCGGAGCGCGCAGGCCGACGGGGTAGCTGCGCGTATAGGCGACGTACTTGCCGAGTTGCTGGTCGTAGTAGGCGGTGATCTGCGTGTCGGTGTACTCGATCACCATCGGATCCGGGAACTGCTTCCAGTGCATCCCATCGGCCGAGGCCGCCCCGGTCAACCCCTTGGCCGAGCCGTCGGCGTGGGACTTAACGAGCGGGCCCCAATCGTGCGGGCGGCGGCGCCGGTAAGCGTTGCAAACCCGGGCGCTGAATTTCATTTCGGCGATCATCTTGTAGCGCTCGGCAGGGGGAGCGGAAGGGTCGACAAAGACCGTGCCCCCGTCGGTGCCGAAGATGTTCACGATGTTGTTGTTCTTGCTTCCCTGGAAATCCACGATGCCCAGGCTCGGCCGCTTCCAGGTCAGGCCGTCGGATGACTCGTAGTAGGTGAAGTACTTCTGCCCGGGAGGATTGCCGGCAGTGGTAAACGGTGCGCCCCAGGCGCGATACACGCCGCCGTCCTGGACGACCGTGGTGAGCGCCACGCCCGCACCCTCCTCCCACGGTTGGGAAGCCTCAAACAGCGGCCCCAGGCGCTGAGCGGGTTGTGCCACCAGGCGAATTCCGCGCGGACTGTCCTTGCGGCGCAGATGGGCTTCCCCTGGGGGGACGGCATCGGTGAGCCCCACCTTCCACCCCGAGGAGTCGTACCAGCCAAAAGTGCCGGGGCGGATGTAGTGCCAGTTCAGGAAGACTAGGCGCTTGCCGGCCAGTGAATACGGCTCGCCATATTCCTGCTGGGGGAGAGGTTCCGCCGCCTTCGCCGATCCCGGTGGCGTCACCACGGATGCCGCCGCCGCTCCCGCGGCCGCCTTGAGAAAGCCCCGCCGCCCGATCCCTTCGCCTTTCATGCCCCGCCTCCCTTCCAGGTCCTCGCCGGGGGTCACTGCCCCCGGGGGGCCAAGTGCCTCCCGGCGAGTAAAACGAGTTGAATAGCGTACCATTAAATTGGTAATCTATAAAGGCGCTTGCGGTGCCGCGACGGCCCTTCAGCCGCCACCGTCCCCCCGCCGGGGGACGCCTTCAGTTTCACTGTGTCTTGCCTTATGATGGTTTGAGTAAACCGGGCTCCGTCAGCAGAGTGACGCGCGCAAGCCGGACGGCCACAAACTCGAGGTGTCCCGCGCTATGAAGATTACCGCCATCAAGCTCCATCTGCTTCGCGTCCAGCTCAAGCGGGCTTTCTGGATGTCGCTGGAACCGATCCAAGACGCTTCCGAGATCCTGGTGCGCATTGAAACGGACGAAGGCATTTCGGGAATCGGTGAAATCCACGGCCGCCCCCTGAAGGCCATCGCGGCGATCATCCGTGAGGTTTTCGCCCCCCTGCTCCTGGGGCGTGACCCTCTGGCCACCGAAACGATATACGAAGACCTGTTTCTGACCACCTGCACGCGGCCTCCCCTGGCTCCGCGCGGAAAGAAGCAGCAGCCTCAACTCAGCACCATCCCGCCCGCGCAAACCTTGGCGGCCATCGCCGGCATCGACATCGCTCTTTGGGATATCAAAGGCAAGAGCCTGGGTCTGCCGGTATTCCGCCTGCTGGGGGGCCAGGAAGGCAAGGCCAAAGCCTATGCCAGCGGGGGCTACTACGGGCCGCGCGGTGAAGCGGCCGTGGAGAAACTGGTGGCGGAGATGCGGGGGTATGTGGGGGCAGGATACAAGGCCGTCAAGATGAAGATCGGCGGGCTCCCGCTGCGCGAGGACGTGCGCAGGGTGCAGGCGGTCCGGGAAGCGGTGGGCCCGGACATTTGCCTCTTCCTGGACGCCAACCAAGCCTACGACGTGCCCGCCGCCATTGCCGCGGCCAAGGCGTTTGCCCCCTTTGGAATCGACTGGCTGGAAGAACCCGTGCGCTGGTACGACGCCGGCTCCGGCCTCAAACAAGTGGCCCTCTCCACCCATATCCCCATCGCCAGCGGCGAAAGCGAGATTCACCGCTGGGGCTGCCGGGACCTGATTGACCACGGCGGCATTCGCCTCATGCAATTCGACAGCACGCGCGCAGGAGGCATTACCGAGTGGCTGAAAATCACCGCCTGCGCGGCCGCCAACGGAGTGCTGATGGCTCCGCACCACGATCCTCAAATCCATGCCCACCTGGTCGCGGCGGCGAGCAACGGCTACATTGTTGAGGCTTTCCCCAACCGTGAGCGCGATCCCTTCTGGGACCGCTTGTATCTCGGCCGCCCTGAAATCCGCGCGGGGGTAGTCTATCTTTCCGAGCGGCCCGGCTTCGGTTTCGAAATTGACCCGGTCGCCTTGAAAAAATTCGGCCGGCGTATTGCCTGACCCACGACAAGCCCTTTCGGGACCGCTCAGACGAACTCCAGGCCGAAGATCTGCGCGTGGTCCAGCCGGAAGCGCAGGATTACGGGCGTTCCTTCCCTGGAGCCCAGATCCTCCTGCCCGTTCCACGTAATCGGCGTCTTGTAGCAATCTCCGATCAGCGGCTTGCACTCCTCAAACGAGCGCCCGGCGACCGTCTTCCCTTCCGGGTCGGTGGCCACCTCGACGCGAATCTCTCCCGCCCGCGGGGTGAGGGCGTTGATGAGCACCTTGCGCCCGGGAGGCAGAAACCCCACCGTCGAAAACTCGCCCACGTCGGGTGCTTCAATCGCCACCAGCCGGCCCTTCGGCCAGGTCAGGTAGCCGCTCCCCATCTCCCACTCCCCGCGCGGATACTTGTGCGGGAAGATGAAGCCGGTAAAAGGAAGAACAAAACTGCCGTCGGCAAGCTCCAGCAGGTTGGAAAATGCGAACATGTTGCCGCCGTCCCACTCGCCAAAGGTGCCGGGCGAGGCGATGGGCGACCCGGGCACAAAGGACCAGATCACCCCGTCGTGGCTGGAGGCGAAGGCGATCTGGGTACTGTCGACCTGGAGCTCGTAGACGGCCGGGAACATCAGGTGATGGTCAGGAGCGCCGGGGATGGTGGTGCGGCAGTTGGTGTAGAGCGTATCGCACGGTCCCATGGACGGTGCGGTCTCCAGGATGAGGTCGGAGATCGGGAAGTTGCCGAACTCCTCGCTCTGGGTGCGGCCGACGGCGCGCCGGTGCGACGGCCCGGCGCCCATGTAAGCGCGAGTGTAGAGTACATACTGCCGCCGCCGCAGGTCGTAATAGCCCACAATCTGCGTGTCGCTATACTGAAAAACCAGGGGCTCCGGCAACCGTTTCCAGTGCAACCCGTCCGCGGAGGTCGAGCCGGAGATGCCGTGGTAGGCGCTGAGGTCGTGGTTGTCCTGCACCATCGGATCGACTTGACCGGGATGGCTTTTGAGCCACGTTTCGTATTGCGCCTTGGTGTAGCGGTGGGAGCCGGCCGTTTTGTATTTCTCTCCCGGCGCCGCGTGCGGGTCGATCCAGACTCCGCCGCCCGGCGGGGTGTGGAGCAGGTTGTTGGCGCGGCTTCCGTTGTGCTCTTGCAGCCCCAGGTTCGGCCGCGTCCAGTTCAGTCCGTCGCGCGACTCAAAATACGCCGAAACGCCTTCCACCCCCGCATAGCAGTTCCCCCACGCCCGGTAAGTGCCGCCTTCGTGAATGACCGTGCCAAAGACGATTCCCGACTTCTCCCAGGGGCGCTCGGGATGAATGATCGGCCCCTGGCGCTGCGCGGGCTGGGCGACAATCCGCACTCCGTGAGGAAAATCCTTGCCCGCAAAGCGCGCCGCCCACGGCCCCATCGCCTCTTTACTGGCGTAGACGCTCTTGCCGCTCGCGTCCACCCAGTCCACGTTCCCGGGCCGCACAAAGTACCAGTTGGTGAAGACCATGCGGTTGCCGAGCAGGACGTAATGTTCGACCCTTTGATTGCCGTCGAAAGGCACGGGAGTGGAGGCGTCTTTGGCAGGCCCGGCAGAGGGCCAGGCCTTGGGCAGAGGTGCCAGCCCCATAGCGGCGGCTGCGCCGACGAACTGTCTTCGTGTCATCATGAGTTGTTTCCCTCCTTAAGCCGGGGATTGCACGCAGCCTGCCCACATGGAGCAGACCGGCAGTTCATTCATAGGTGCGTCCCCCTTGAGGATAGGGGACCTCCCAAATCTTCTGGGGATGACGGATGCGTCGGTAGTTGCTGGCACGGCGGGCGGTGTAAGTCAGGTCATCGAAGTACACGGTCACGTACTTGCCTCCCCGGCGTAAGTTCATCAGGCCGAAGTGATCGAATCGCGCGCCCGCCGCCCGCTGCTCGGGTTTCAAGTCCAGTGTGAATTCTTCCTCATCCAGCCACACGCGGATTCTTCCCACGCCGCCGTTGTCCTTGGGGTCGTAAGTGAAGCGAAATGCGTGACGGTCGGCGGTGGGGAGAAACACCGGGCCGTGCCGGTGGGAGGCGACACGCCTCTTGGGAGAACACACCGCACTGAAGTAGTACCCGATGCGCGTGGGTCCCGCGATCTCGACGCCCAGAGTGTCGTCGAGAGGATCGCCCCCCAAGCGGTCGGTGATGGGAGCCATCTTCTCCCGGGCATTGAAGTACCCGAGAAACATGCCGGCATCGGTTCCGCCGCTTACGAAGCAGACCTGGCCGGAGAACTCGATAGGGTCATCCAGCGTCAAGGCGCCGATCTCGTCGGCATAGTAACCGTTGTAGGGGTCTACGGCCTCGACCCTGTAGAACTCCCCTCCGATTTCTCCGATCTGCTTCCCCGCCCAGTTGGTTTCGCTGTATCCGAAATTCTGCCGCTGGAAATCCCGCTCGACGAACTGCACACGGTTGCCGTGGCCTTCCCAGCCCGGGTCGCTCGACAGGTCGAGGGCCTGCCCGTTCACCGTCAGGTCAGCGACGTAGAACTCCAACCAGCGGTGGTAGATCTGATAGTTGAAAATCCCAAAGCGATTGAGGATGAGGGGGGACTGGCGATGCTCAGCCAGGACGTGAAAACTGTGTTCCAGGCCGGAGTCAAACTGGAAATTGATCGTCCCCTTCGTCGGCTCATGCTTATGCTCGTTGAGGGTCCAGAAATCGCCGCGCGGCCGGGGAAAAAATCGCAGCAGGTCCTCGGCCAGAGCGGCGCGCAGGCGCTCCATCAACTCCTCACGCGTTAGGCCGGGCTCGGCTTGGCGCGCCCGCTCGTAGATTTGCGTTGCGGTTTGGCGCCGGGTGCTCAGGTAGTTTCGCAGCCTGGGATCAGGCCAGCGGGCGGCCATCCTGCCCTCGGGATCGTAGGACATCTTCCACGTATGGGGTGAACCGTCGGCAGATATCAGGATATCGGTCTCGTCGCCAAAGGCTCCCCACTTGGCCGTCATGTAGTCGATGTCGGCCCGGACTTTGTTCCCCGCTTCCGCCACCAAACGAAAAGCCACCGAAGACCAGGGACGCCACCCCTGCAGGGCGTTGTTAAAGAAGCCCAGGTAGGCCGCCCCCAGGCCTTCTGTCCTCATGAAGGCGATGCGCCCCGAGGCGGAAAACCGGTCGTTGAAGGAGAGGGGGCGTCCGAGAGGCAAACCATAAAACGCCGGCGTTCGCGATTGCCACACCCGGCCGCCAATCTCACCCGGCCTACCTCCCACGTGCGCCGTCGGTCTCCAGCCGAAATCCTGCACCACCGTCGGGCAGTCCTTGCAGACAATCCGGTTGTGGATGTTGTCCCAACCCGGGTCCCGGCTGAAATCTTCATGAACCTGGACGAGACCCGTCTGTTCCGGCTGGACGGAAGTGCCCGGGGAAGGCCTTTGATTCACTCCCGAACCGAAGGCCATCGCAAGCTTCGAGAGAGGCGCTACCCCCAGCGCGACCGTACTGGTGACGAATTTCCTTCGGGTCAACCGCATGAATCGTAGCCCCCCTCCCTTCGCGGCTCGCTGAAAGAACCTCCGCTTCGGTTATTCCGAGGACCGAGGCACATAACCGACCCGAGGAATCTGCTTGGTCTTCAGTGCCCCGCCGACAAGCGGACCCCTCTCCCGCTCCGCGCGATCGGAATTCCGGACGCTAGTATGCGCGCCCACCCTCGGGATAAGGTACGCGCCAAATGTTCTGCGGGTGGAAAACCCTTTTGTAATCGCCGGGGCGGCGGGCTGTATAGGTTAAATCGTCAAAGTACACCCTAACGTATTTGCCGCCTCGGCGTAAATTCATCAGGCCGAAGTGATCAAATCGCGCCCCCGCCGCCCGCTGCTCGGGTTTCAGGTCCAGCGTGAATTCCTGCTGATCAAACCGGAACCCGATCCGCCCCACGCCCCGGTTGGCTCGAGGGTCGTAGTCGAACCGAAAGGTGTGCCGGTCTCGCGTAGGCAGAAAGACCGGGCCCGTCACCTTCGAAGCCACATCTCTCTTCGGCGAGCACAGGGGGTCGATATGAGAGTGATTCGGCCCATCCACTTCAATGCCCATCATGTCGTTTAACGGATAACCCGCGTGAGGATCGGTGATGCGGGCCACCTGCTCCCGGGCGTTGAAGTAACCAAGAAACATGCCCGAGTCCGTCGATGCGTCCACAAAGCAGATATTACCTGAGAAACTAAGAGGATCGTCCAGCGTCAAGATGCCGACATCATCCGCATAATATCCGTTGGCCGGATCAACGGGCTCGGCCCGGTAGAATTGGCCGCCAACTTCACCAATCTGCTCGCCCGCCCAGTTGGTTTCGCTGTATCCGAAATCCTGCCGCTGGAAATCGCGCTCGACGAACTGCACGCGGTTGCCTTGGCCTTCCCACCCGGGATCCCGGGAAAGGTCTATCTCTTGCCCGTTCACCTTCAAGTCAGCGACGTAGAATTCCAGCCAGCGGTGATACATCTGAAAGTTGAACAGGCCAAAACGGTTCAGGATCTGTGGAGCTTCACGGTGGTCGGCGCGAAGATAAAGCCTATAAACCGGCCCCGAGTCAAATTGGAAAGAGACCGCACCACGCATTCTTGCGGGCTCCCTATGTCTGAGGGTCCAGAAGTAACCGTGCACGGACGCCTCAATCCCGAAGCCGGGGGTCCTTGGGAAAAAGCTTAGGAAGCCTTCCGCGACCGCCGTCTGCAAGCGGCGCCTCAAGGCCTCCCGCGCCAGGCCGGGTTCGGCTTGCCGCGCCTTTTCATAGATCTGGTCGAATGCCTGCCGCTTTTTCGACAAGTAATTCTTCAATCGCGGGTCGGACCACCGTTCCGGCATCCTGGCTTCCGGGTCGTATTCGATCCTCCACGTGTGTGGTGACCCGTCGGCGGTCAAAAAAATGTCAGTCTCTTCAGCGTCCTTACCCCATCGCGCGTCAACACAGTCAAGGCAAACTCCTACTTTTTCTCCGGACCAAGCCATGAAGCGCAACCCCACAGAAGAACAGGCCCGCCATCCGTGCAGGGAGTTATTGAAGAATCCCAGATAGGCCGCGCCCCGGCCTTCCTCCGTACCCATGAAGGCAATGCGCCCGGACGCTGAAAACCTGTCGTTGTACGAGAGCGGCCGCCCAAGGGGCATGCCATAGTAGGCCGGCGTAGTAGACTGCCAAATGCGGCCGCCAATTTCTGCCCCCTTGCCGCCCAAGTGAGACGTCGGACCCCAGCCGAAATCCTGCGCCACCGGCGGACAGTCCTTGCAGACGATCCGGTTGTGGACGTTTTCCCACCCCGGGTCGCGGCTGAAATCTTCATGGACCTGCACCAGAGCTCCCTGGCCAGCGGAAGGGGGTAGAACGGTGCGGGAAAGGGGAGCGCTCACTGCGCCCTGCGGAGACTTGGCGCGCGCCAAGGGCGCGAAGCCCAGCGCGGCTGCCGCCGTCACGAAATCTCTGCGTGTCATCAGGGGTTCGACGGGCCTCCTGCCTGCGGGAATTTCCCCGGGCGCCAGCCGCTCAAGCCCGGCTTGCGCGTCGCGGGTTCTTGGCTCCTCTTCCAGGAACGATTGGCACGACACCCCAAGGATAGATGAGCTATAGATTTACTGTCAAGCTTCTATATTTATACAGTAGAGTTAATTCAAGAGCGCAGAATTCGACACCGCGGCGGGACCGTCCATTTCTGGTCGCGGAGTGGCCGCCCCCAGGCGGCCTGACGCAGTGGGGCGGCCCTGGGGGTGCAGGCTGCCCCCGAAGCGGTTGCCTAGAACCGGTACGCGGAGGCGCTCCCACTCAGCACGCGCGACAGGTACCTCTGCAGAAAGGTCTCCACCCACTTCTCAGACATTTCGCGAGCCTCCTCGGGGCCCTTGGAAAGGGCCTCCACCAGAGCCACGTGCCCTTCCGCCGACTCACTCAATTCCGAAGTGCCGCGCTCGACGCGGAGGAAGCTAAAGGCAAACAGCGGAACCACAATCTGTTCCAGAACCTCCACCAGGTGCCGGTTACCCGTCAATTCCCAGACGCGGCGATGAAAAGCCAGGTCGCCCTCGAAAAACCCGCGCTTTTCTTTCTTCAGCGCCGCTTGCTTCATATTCTCGACCAGGGCGCGCAGCGCCGCGATCTGTTCTTCGCTCGCTTGCCGGGCCGCCAGCTCGAAAGCTAGGCCTTCCAACTTCCTGCGGATCTGGTAAAGCTCATTCACGTCGCGAACGTCCAGTTCGCGCACAAAGGTTCCCAGGTTGGCCACGCGCTCCACCAGCCCTTGCCGTTCCAAGATAAACAAAGCCTCGCGAACGCTCGGCTGTCCGACGCGGAAATCGCGACTGATGCGGCTCTCGGTGATGCGGGCGCCTCCCGGCAACTCCCCGCTCAAGATCTTCTGTCGCAACATCACCGCAATCGAGCTCGGAACCGAAAGCTGATCCTGGCCATGGGAGTTACGGAGCGACCCACGCGGATTCACGCTGCGGCCCGTGCGCCTGAGGGCGGCAGTCCGGGCGGCAGTTTTGCGCGCTTTGGCACCGCCTTTCTTTGTTGAGTTTCTTGCATCCGACATAGTCGCCTCCTCTTTCGCGAGAGTCTGCCACACCCCCACCTGGCGAATCTTACCGGCCGACAAATGCTCCGGTTCGTTCTCCGCGTCCCGGGGGTTCCCGGAGCTTCGGTCAGGCGCGGGCGGGTGGCGCGAGGCGAGCGGAAGCACTGGCTTGCAGTATTTCCTGGGCGCCTCTCCGCTGGCAAGCGATACTCCCCCCGCAGAATAACAGATCCACTCCGCCGGCCGCCCAGCTCGCGGCGTCCCCGGGAGCGCAGGCCATACCCACGCGCTTTCCCCGGGCTTTGGCCACCCGGATCGTCTGTTGCATGGCTTCCACAACTCGCGGGTGCCGGGTTTCACCCGTAACACCCAGGCTGGCCGAGAGGTCTCCGGGTCCCAGGAAAATCGCGTCAATCCCCGGGACAGCGCACAGGTCCTCGGCCCGCCGCACGGCCTCGGTGGTTTCTACCTGAATCATCAAGCAGAGGTCCTCGTTGATGCGGCGTTGTTCCTCGCGGATATCACCGCCGATTCCGTAGCGCATCGCGCGCGATACGCTGAAGAAGCCCCGGTTGCCTTTGGGCGGGTAACAGGCATGACGCACGAGCTCCGCGGCGGTTTCCGGCGCGTTGACCATGGGAACATCCAGGATGTCCGGGTCCAATTCCGCCGCCTTTAAGACGTTCTCGCGGCGCACGTCGGCGATGCGCAGCATCGTCAACAGCCCCACGCCGGAGGCGATACGGCACAAGTCGCCCGCCTCCCTCAAGCTCAACGTCGTGTGCTCGGTTTCAATCCAAAGCGCATCGAATCCCAACCGGGCAATCATCTCCACAAACAAAGGGTCGTAGGAATAAACGGAAAGCCCCAGCAGGGCCCCGCCCTTGCGTTTCGCAAGAGCCTTGTCCAGTCTACTCACCCCAACCTCCCCTCTCTGTTCGATCCCGCGACCTCCGATAGAGCCTAATTCAAGAGGGGGCCCGGTGTTCGATAGAATAGCAATTAACCAAGAAACTCTCAATCATGCATAACCGTCGCGGCGCGCCCCCCCACGGAGCCTTGCGCGCTGGAGTCTGTGGGGGTGCCGTGGCGCAGGCGGCGACGCGGCTCCTCAAAGCCGTGAACGCCGGCATCCCGCGCCACACCCCGCTCGACCATCCAACGACTACGGCTGCCCTCCCCCGTTCGGAGCGGGGTGCTTCCGATACTTCTTAACCGCTCCGATCTCGGGCGTCGGGAGGTGCACCGATGGTTCGAAATCGTCAGCCCCCCGCTTGCCCAGGTGCGAGGGGGGAAGATTGGGAGGGATGGGAATGACCAGCGGCGAAGTCGGCTTCTGATTGAAGTCGAAGCAATCGAACATGGCCGCGGCGGCGCGGTCGCGGGTGGTCAGGTGCCGGACTCCAAAGCGAATCTCCATGAACTTCAGGATGGAGGTGAAGTCATAGGTCTTGTGCGCGATGTAGTCGGGCTTGGCAAAGGGCGAGATGACGATGGTTGGAACCCGCGGGCCGTAGCCGTAAGCGTCGAGCTCGGGCGGCGCCACGTGGTCGTAAAAGCCTCCGTAGTCGTCCCAGGAAAGAAAGACGACCGTGCTGTCCCACTCGGGGCTCTTCATGAGGGCGTTCAGGAGCCGAGTGACGTACCACATGCCCTGGGCGACGGGAGCCACCGGCTCGGGAGGGTGCTCGCTGTCCTGAAAGGAAGGAATCAGCCAGCAAACCGACGGCAGGGTGCCCTGGCGGAGGTCCTGGTAGTACTCTTTTTCGCTCACCAGGTGCGCCATCATCACCGAGTTCTTGCCGATGGATTTGAAAGCCGGCAAGGGATTCCAAAGCGTAAATGTCTTGGGGTTGGAGAAGAACTGGTTGTGCTGGGGGATGTGGGGTTCGTTGGCCGGCCAAGGCAGGGCCTCGACGTAGTACTTCCAGGGAACCTTGGCGGCTTCCAGGCGGTCCACAATGGTCGAGAAGGTGAGGCCGTCGGGCTCGTCCAGGTCGTCCTCGAGGCTCTTGACGGTATAGTAGTTCTTGATCACGCCGCCCGACTGCGCCGCCACCGTGTAAAGGTGGTTGGGGAAACTGGGGCCGTTGAGCGAGGAGAAGAAGCGGTCGCAGAGGGTGAAATGGCGCGCGTAGGCCCAGTAGTTGGGAATGTCTTTCTGGTCGTAATAGCCCATTGTGTAGTGGGTGCCTTCCGCCCACACAAAGCCGTCCATGGTACCGTGATCGTAAGCGGCGTGGGCCTGCTGCCAGGTGTGCCCGATGTCGCGGGCAGGCATCCCCTTGGGCATGTGGAAAGGTTTGACGCAGGCCTTGCTGCCCGGCATCTCGGGCAGGCAGGTGGAAGGCGGAATGCCGTCCGCTCCCGGGAAAGTGCCAAAGTAATTATCGAAGGAATGATTTTCCTGGATGATCCAGACGACGTGCTTGACCTTGGCGAGGCCGGCGGGCACGAAGGGTTCAAACCCGTTTGCCTGGCCGCCCGCCGGGTCCGGCTGCGCCGCCCGCACGGGCTGGTGAAGCCCCACCAGGAC
>JBJKQV010000177.1:0-9541 GCA_046704985.1 Terriglobia bacterium | reverse complement strand
GAGCCAGGCGGCACTCGATTATTTCAATACCTTCCCCACGCCCAACGATTTTTCGGTTGGCAACGTCGTGAACTTCGCCGGCTACCGCTTTGCCGCTCCCACCACCAAGAGCAACAACTGGTTCATCGGCCGGCTGGATTACAACCTGACGAGCAGCGGCAACCACATCCTGTTCCTGCGCGGCGCAGGGCGCAAAGACACCGCCGACGGGGATCCCTTCCTGCCCGGCGGTCCGCCTCAATACAAGACCGTGGACCTCAGCCGCGGTTTCGTGGCGGGCTACACAGCGACCCTGGGCGGCCACTTCGTGAACAACCTTCGCTACGGCCTCACCCGGCAGAGCTATGCCCGCCCCGGGGACACCAACGTACCCTGGGTCCGCGTCCGCGATATGGACCAGGACATCAATTACTCGAGCGGGTTTACGGCGCCGGTGCACAACATCATCGACACCGCCACGTGGCAAAAGGGCTCGCACAGCTTCCAGTTTGGCGGCAACCTGATCTTCGTGCGGCGCAACAGCTACTCCACCACCAATTCCTTCAGTGATGCTCTCACCAACGCCGATTGGGTCTTCTCCAGCGGTTTCGCCAACAAGAACGACCCTCTGGATCCGACCTACACCTGCCCCGCCGGCCAATCGTGGCCGGATTGCGGGTATGGCCCGGCCATCAGCGGCGATTTCAGCCACGCTTACGACTTCCCCCTGGCGGGAATGATGGGCATGGCCAGTGAGGTGGATGCCCAGTACAACTTCCGCGTCGAAGACCCGACAACAGCTTCCGCGCTGTCCCAGGGGGCTCCGGTCCTTCGTCACTGGGCCACCGGCACTTACAACTTGTTTTTCCAGGACACTTGGCGTGTGCGCCCACACGTTTCGTTCACCTACGGGCTGAACTACCAGCTCATGACCCCCATCAGTGAAACCACCGGGCAGGAAGTGGCCCCCAACGTCAATATGGGCGATTGGTTCAACCTGCGCGCCCAAAACATGGCGCAAGGCATTCCCTCCAATCAGGATCCGGTGGTTTCCTTCGCTCCCGCGGGCTCCTATTACGGAAAGCCGGGGATCTACTCGGCCCAGACGAAGAATTTCGCTCCCCGCGTGGGAGTGGCGTGGTCGCCGCACGCCGACCACGGGTGGCTGGGACGGCTCATCGGCACGGACAAGACCGTGGTGCGGGCCGGATTTGGAATCTACTATGACAACTTCGGCCCCGCCCTGGCGATGTCCTATGACCAGAGCGGCGCCTTCGGCCTTTCCACGACGCTCACCAATCCCGCCGGCACGCTGAAGATCGGCGACGTGCCGCGCATCACCAGTTGGAATGAAATCCCCACCAGCATCATGCCGGCGGCGCCGGCCGCAACCTTCCCGGTCACCTATCCCAACATCGAGGCCATCGCCAGCGGCATTGATCAGTCCCTGCAGACTCCCTACTCCTATGCCGTCGACTTCTCCATCCAGCGCGAACTGCCGGGGAGCGTCACCCTGGACCTGGCGTATGTGGGCCACTTCGCCAACCGGCTGCTGGTGCTGGACGATGTCGCCACGCCGCTTAACCTCAAAGATCCGAAAAGCGGCATCGACTACTTCACCGCGGCGAGGCGCCTCTCGGAGCTCTGGCGCCAGGGCGTTCCCGAAAGCGGCATCGACGCATCCACCATCGGGCCTACGGCCGCCTACTGGCAGAACATGCTGGTGCCGCAAGCCAGCTACGATCTCTGCTCCAGTTCAACCGGTGCCACCACCACCAGCCTATTGCAGTCGGTTTATGACCTCTTTGGCCCCGGGTGCGGCAACCTCTACAACGAAACCTCCGCCATCTGGCTGCTGGATTTGTACGGCTGGCCCGCCACGCCGGCTCCGGGCTTGAACAGCTGGTACAACAGCCAGTATTCCTCGCTTTATGACTGGCGCTCGCGCGGCTGGTCCAACTACAACGCTTTCCAACTGGGCTTGCACAAGCAGATGTCCCACGGCTTCCTGTTCGGTTTCAACTACACCTACAGCAAGTCCATGGACATCGAATCGGAGGCGGAACGCGGGCCCGCCGACCTGATCGCTACCGTCATGAATGCCTGGTCCATCGGCCAGGAGTACGCTCCCAGTGATTTCGACCTCCGGCACCAATTCAACGGTTACTGGATGGTGCAGTTGCCCTTCGGTCACGGAAGGACCTTGGGCGCCAATGCAGGCAAGGTGGCGGACGCCTTCATCGGCGGATGGCAGCTTGCCGGCACCGCGCGCTTGACTTCCGGCTATCCCGTCAGCATCTTCCAGGGCTATGTGTGGCCGACCAACTGGGAGGAGATGAGCTGGTCGGACTTGACCGGTAAGCCCATCCAGACCGGAAACACCACCGCCGGAGTTCCGAATATCTTCACCGATCCTACCGTGGCGCGCCAGGGGTTCGATTATGCCTATCCTGGCGAAAGCGGCGTCCGGAACCCCATCCGGGGCGACGGGTACTTCGGAGTGGATATGAACCTGTCGAAGACTTTCGTCATCCACGAGAACCATTCGCTGCAATTCCGCTGGAGCGTTTTTAACGTGACCAATAGCGCCCGGTTCGACGTCTTGTCGATGCAGAACGAGTGGGATGTGGCCAGCACCTTCGGCAACTACACCAGCACCATGACTCAGCCGCGGGTCATGGAGTTCAGCATGGTTTATCATTTCTAACCGTGGGTGGGCCTGCGCCGCAGCCCGCCTTCCCTAAATCCGCTTGATCCCGTAGGGGCGCAGTTCGCTGCGCCCCTACTCGCCTCCTCCCGACCCCAGGGCCGGCCAGCCGCGCCTCCCCGGCTCAAAGCTTGACCGCCGCGCCGGCGGAAGCTGGCATTACGGGCATTCTCACTGCCCATACCGGCAGGCTTGGGGGCGCGTTAATTCGAGACCAAGAAGCTAACCGGACACAAGACTTCAACTTGATACGTCAGTTATAGGATGCAGATAAGAAGGCCCGGTGGGACCGGGGTCGGGCTGCCACAGCGGGCGCCGAGCCCGGCTTAATATGCGTGAGAGTGGATCATAAACCCAGAGTCTAACCGCCATGATGATCAGGGAATCGACCTCACCAGCTCAGGCTGGTCATCTACCGGAGGTGGAGCATGAAAGGGCTTAGACTCTTCCACTATTTAGCCGCCGCAGTTCTGACCCTGGCGCTGAGCGTTTCCGCCTGGGGCCAAGCAACGACCTCGTTGGGCGGCTTGGTGACGGACCCCTCGGGCGCACGCGTTCCCAACGCCAAGATTACGCTGACCAACCAAGCCACCGACATTTCCCGCGTGGCGTCCACGCGGGCCAGCGGCGAATACGACTTCGCCTCCGTGCTGCCCGGCACTTACACGGTGACCGTTGAGGCGCAGGGCTTCCGCACCTACGTCCAGAAAGGGGTTGTGCTGCAGGTGAGCCTGCCCGCTACCCTCAACGTGGCGTTACAGGTGGGCGCGGTGACGCAAGCCGTGGAAGTCACCGCCGTGGCGCCGCTGATGAATACCACCGACGCCAGCCTGGGCAAGACCGTGGGCGTCAGCGCCATCACCCAACTGCCCCTGCCCGCCGAAAACATGGTGCTGCTGCTCAGCTACCAGCCCGGTGTCGTCTTCACCGGCCAGAACGAAACGGCCTACATGAAGGACGTTTACGACACCCGTGCCGGCGCGGTCAACGGTGAGCGCAGCGACCAGAACAACATCACCCTCGACGGGGTGAGCAACAACAACGAATTCCAGGGCTACGCTTTCATCGGCGTTCTGCCTACCACTCAGTTCTCGGTGGAGGAATTCCGCGTGACGACCTCGAACTACGGCGTTTCAGAAGGGCGTTCTGCAGGCGCCCAGATCGCCATGGTGACCAAGGGCGGCACCAACCAGTTCCACGGCACGCTCTACGAGTTCAACCGCACGCAATTCGGTGAAGCCAACGACTACTTCCTGAAGATGGCGCAAATGTCCAGCGGCGAGCCCAACAAGCCGCCCCACTTGGTGCGCAACATCTTCGGCGGAACCCTCGGCGGGCCCATCCTCAAGGACCGCCTCTTTTTCTTCTTCAACTACGAAGGCCACCGGCAATCGCAGGCGGCCAGCGTCGTGCGCACCATCCCCACCGCCACCTTGCGCGACGGGATCATCCAGTATCAGTGCGAGGACTCCACCCTCTGCCCGGGCATGACCGTGGCGGGGGTGAGCGGGCAGAGTTATACGATCCAGCCCGGCTTCTATGCCCTCGGTCCTGCCGAGCTCACGGCGATGGATCCGTACGCCGGCGGCGGGCCGAACACCGCGGTGCTCAACTATATGCAGCGCTATCCCCTGCCCAACGACACCAGCGTGGGCAACATCGTCAACACCTCCGGCTACCGCTTCGGCGCGCCCACTACGCTGTCCAACAACTGGTACATCGCAAGATTGGATTACAAGCTGACCAGCAGCGGCAACCATACCCTGTTCTGGCGCGGCACGGCCATCGACGACCACATTAAGGACCCTCCTTTCCTGCCCGGCGAGGCGTCCATGAACCCTGAAGTCGATCTCAACAAGGGCTTTGTGGCCGGTTACACGGGCATTCTCCGCTCCAACCTGGTGAACACCTTCCGCTACGGCTTGACCCGCGAAAGCACGCTCACCGCCGGCACCTCCAACCAACCCTGGGTGGAATTCCGCGAAATTGACATGGGCATCACGCGTTCCACCGGGGTGGTGGCTCCTGTGCACAACTTTGCAGACAATGTCAACTGGCTGAAGGGCTCGCACAACATCAAGTTCGGGACCAACATCCTGCTGGCGCGGCGGAATACCTTCAGCGACGCCAACTCTTTCAGCGATGCACTCACCAACGCCGACTGGGTCATCTCCTCCGGCTTGGCCAACAAGGGCGACGCCCTCGACCCGGCCGTCGCGGGCTACCCGGCCGTCGCCAGCACCTTCGGCCATTCGTACGATTTCCCCCTCGCTGCCATGATGGGCTTTGCCAGCGAGGTCGACGCCCGCTACAACTTCTTCATTAACAGCCCAACCGACGCCACGGCCCTGGCCCAAGGAGCGCCCCTCACTCGGCACTGGGCGACCGGTAACTACAACTTCTATTTTGAGGACACCTGGCGGGCGCGCTCCAACCTCTCGATCACCTACGGGCTGAACTACCAGTACATGACCCCGGTCACGGAAACCGCCGGCCAGCAGGTTCTGCCCAACGTGACGATGGGAGACTGGTTTGAGCAGCGGCGGAGCAACATGCTGCAAGGCATTCCGTCAAGCCAGGATGAGTTGATCTCGTTCGTGCCGGGCGGCTCCCACTGGGGCAAGGCGGGCTTGTATTCGTCGCAGAATGCCAACTTTGCGCCGCGCGTGGGCGTGGCCTGGTCGCCCCATCCGAGCGACGGCTGGCTTAAGACGCTTATGGGCGAAGACAAGACGGTGATCCGCGGCGGGTTCGGAGTCTACTACAGCAACTTCGGGCCCGAACTGGCCTTGACCTATGACCGGGTGGGCGAGTTCGGCCTGGCGGCCACCCTCCAAAACCCCGCCGGCATCCTGGACATCGCCGAAGTGCCACGCGTCACCGATATGAACGTGATTCCCGCCACCGACAACAACGGGAATCCCATGATCGCGTCGCCGCCCTCCTCTGCGTACCCGGCCGTTTATACGGGCGTGGAGGCCATTGCGCGCGGCATTGACCAGTCGCTCCAAACTCCCTATTCTCTGGCCGCGGATTTCTCCATCGAGCGCCAGTTGCCCGGCAACATGGTCCTCGACCTGGCCTACGTAGGCCACTTCGGCCACCGTCTCCTGGACCTGGACGACATTGCCACTCCCCTGGACCTCGTGGATCCCAAGAGCGGAATCAGCTACTTCGCCGCCGCCAGCCGCTTCTCCGAGTTGGCCCGGCAAGGGGTGGATCCCGCCACCATCACGGCTTCCATGGTCGGCCCCACTGCCGCCTTCTGGCAAAACCTGGTGGCCCTGCGTCCCGGCACCACCTCCTACAGCCTCTGCAACAGCGGTACTACCAATGACCCGCTGGTCGCCGCCTACGCCTTGTTCGAGTGCACGCTTTACAATGAGACCACCGGCCTCTACCGCATGGACATCAACAGTTCCACCTATACCGGCCGGCGGTATCCCACCTTCAATCTCGGCTACAACTCCTTTTACAACCCTCAGTATTCCTCGCTGTACGTGTGGCGGTCGATCGGCTATTCCAACTACCACTCGTTCCAGGCGGGCCTGCACCGTCAGATTTCGAGCGGCGTGTTGTTCGGCTTCAACTACACGCTCTCCAAGTCGCTGGACGTGGAGTCGCTTGCCGAACGCGGGCAGCGCAGCAACGCCGGCGTGATTATCAACGCCTGGTCGCCGTATCAACTCTACGGCCCCAGCGATTTTGACGTGCGGCATCAGATGAACGGCTACTGGGTGGCGCAGTTGCCCTTCGGCCACGGCAAGACTTACGGATCGGGTGTCGGTCCGGTCGCCAACGCCTTCATCGGCGGCTGGCAGCTCTCCGGCACCGGCCGCTGGACCAGCGGCTACCCCACCAACGTCTTTATGGCCTACGTCTGGCCTACCAACTGGGAAGAGATGGGACAGGCGAACCGCACCAGCGTGCCCATCTCCACCGGCAACACCATCGCCAGCGTGCCCAACATTTACACCGACCCGGCGGCGGCGCTGGCTGGCTGGGACTACGCTTACCCCGGCCAAAGCGGCGTGCGCAACGCCATACGCGGCGACGGCATGTTTAACATTGACATGAGCCTCTCCAAGTCGTTCACTATTCATGAGAGCCAGAAGCTGCAATTCCGCTGGAACGTCTACAACGTGACCAACAGCGTGCGCTTCGACTCTTTCACAGCTCAACCCCAGTGGGACGTTTCGAACACGTTTGGGAATTACTCCCAAACCCTGACGACGCCGCGCGTCATGGAGTTTTCACTGGTCTATCAGTTCTGATGAGGGCTGGCTTCTGCTGCGGTCCGACCCTCGTGAATGCCGCCGCTTATGCCAGCTTTTGTCTACCAATCCGGACGACTCTCGTGTGAAGGGGTCCCGCTTAGCGCCGTGGCCCGGCGCTTCGGGACCCCTGTTTATGTTTACAGCCGCCGCGCCATCCTGGAGCAGTTCGCGCGCCTGCGGCGTAACGGGACGGGGTTCCACCCCACGCTCTGCTATTCCGTCAAGGCCAACTCCCACCTGCGCATCCTTCGCCTGCTGCACCGGGCCGGCGCCGCCTTCGACATCGTCTCGGGCGGCGAGCTCCAACGCGTGCTGCGCGCCGGAGCACCCGGCAACAGCGTGGTCTTTTCCGGGGTGGGCAAAACGCAGGAGGAAATCGACGCCGCCCTGGGCGCCGGCATCCTGATGTTCAACGTCGAATCAGCGGGCGAAATGGACCTGCTGGAAGCGCGCGCCAAGGCGTTGGGCAAAGTCGCCGGCATGGCGTTCCGCATCAATCCCCACGTGCGCGCCCACACCCACCCTTACGTGGCCACCGGACAGCGCATCCACAAGTTCGGGGTGGCCCGGCGCGACGCCCTCAGTCTTTACCGACGCGCCGCCCGCTCTCACCATCTGCGCGTGCGCGGCGTCGCCTGCCACATCGGCTCGCAAATTCTGGAAGTGTCACCCTTTCTGAAAGCCCTGGAGGAAATCCTCAGCGTCGCCCAAGCACTGCGCGCCCAGAACATCGCGGTGGAGCATCTCGACCTGGGCGGCGGCTTCGGGGTCCGTTACAAGGACGAAAAGCCCCTGAACGTCCCCGAGTTGATGCGCCGCTTGGCGCGGCGGCTGAAGCCGCTTCCCTACCGGCTGATTCTCGAGCCCGGGCGCGCGCTGGTGGCCGAGGCGGGGGTCCTGCTGGCCCGCGTCCTCTATGTGAAGCGCGCGCGCCGGAAGAACTTTGTGGTGGTGGACGCAGGCATGAACGACCTGATGCGCCCGGCGCTGTACGGCTCGTATCACCGCATTCTGCCCGTACTCCGTACGCGCGCGGCCCGGATGCGCGCCGACGTGGTAGGGCCTTTGTGCGAGACGGGGGACTTCCTGGCCCGCGACCGCGAGCTCGCGGACCCCCGCCCCAACGACCTGCTGGCCATCATGACGGCGGGCGCTTACGGGTTCGCGCAAAGCTCCAATTACAACTCCCGACCGCGCGCCGCGGAAGTCCTGGTCTCCGGCTCTCGCGCCGAGCTGATTCGCCGCCGCGAGAAGGTGGAAGACCTGATGGCCGCCGAGGTGCCTTAGCCGCCTCGAAGACAGAAAACTTGCGCACGAGAGTATGACCATGCATGAAATGCTCTTCCATAACTCCCAGTTGGTCCCCTTGAGGCACATCCGCCTCTCCCCCGGCCAGGCCGGCCTTTTCAACGGCTGGGGAATCTTCACCACGCTGCGCATTTACGGCGGGCGCCCTTTCGCGTTTGACCGGCACTGGAACCGTCTCACGACCGACGCCCGGCGCATCAACCTGCCCCTGAGCGCGACGGCAGAATCCGTGGGTCGCGGCCTGCGGGAGGTCATTCGGGCTAACGAGGTGCAGAACGGCTGCGCGCGCATCTATTTCATTTACAACCGGGTGGGGATCTGGACGAGCGACGAGCCCATGCCCGACGTCGACCTGCTGATTTACTCGACCGACCTGCCCGAGCGCGTGGGGCCGGTGCGGTTGGCCGTCCGCCCCCACGTTCGCCACGCCTCGAGCCCCCTGGAAGGAACCAAAGTCACCTCCTGGCTGAGGAACGTCTGGAGTCTGGAGCAGGCTCACCGCGCGGGATGCGACGAAGTGATCCTGCTCAACGACGAGGGACAGGTGGCCGAGTGTACGGCCGCCAACGTCTTCGGCGTGCGGGGAGGAACCGTCCGCACTCCGCCCCTTTCGGCCGGGTGCCTTCCCGGAATCACGCGTCAGGTGTTGCTGGAAAAGGGAGCGAGCACCGGGGTCGCGATCGAAGAGGCTCACTTGACGGTCGAAGATCTCTACGCGGCCGAGGAGGTTTTTATCACCTCGACCACGCGCGAAGTACAACCCGTAAACCGCATCGAAGACCACGAGTTTGCGGAGGCGCCCGGCCCGGTCACCCGGCAACTGGCGTGCTTTTTCGCCGACTACGTGGCTCAATCAATGAAATCCCGCCGCCCTTAAGGAGCAAACCATGCCCAAGAGCATTCGAGTGATCCAGTACGGCATAGGATGGATCGGGGCTTCCCTGGTCCGCCTCATGCTGGAGAAACCCGGTTTGGAAATCGTGGGAGCGGTCGACACCGATCCCGCAAAAGTCGGAAAGGACCTGGGCCAAGTAGCCGGAGCCGGGCGCGACCTCGGCGTTCCCATCGCGAACAGCCTGGGGTCAGCGCCCAAAGCCGACGTGGTGGTTCATTCCACCACTTCCTGGTTGAAGAACGTTGCCGGCGAGTTGACCGAGTGTCTCCGGCAGGGGATGCACGTGGTTTCCACCTGCGAGGAGCTCTCCTATCCTTTCCGCAAATACCCGGAGCTAAGCGCCCAATTGGACGAGTCGGCGCGCACCCACAAGGT
>JBJKQV010000176.1:0-5201 GCA_046704985.1 Terriglobia bacterium | reverse complement strand
TCGCCGAAGTCTGGCAGCGAACCTTCCGCGAGGTGGTGGCATGAGCGGCGCGCTGACGGCCATCCTTTACGCTCCCGGCACCAATTGCCACGAAGAAACCGCCGCCGCCCTGGAACGCGCGGGCGGCAAGAGCCGCCTCGTCCTGCTGCACGACCTCCTGAACGGCGACGACCGCCTGGACCGCTACCAGGCGGTGATTATTCCCGGCGGTTTCTCCTACGGCGACCACCTGGGCGCCGGACGCATCTTTGCCACCCTGCTGGTGGCGCGCCTGCGCGAGCAACTGGTGGAGCTTCTGGAAGCGCGCAAGCCGCTGCTGGGCATTTGCAACGGCTTTCAGGTGCTCGCCGACGCCGGCCTGCTGCCCGCGCGCTCGCCCGGCGAGCGTTCGATGGTTCTGCTCGAAAACCAGTCGGCGCATTTTGAAGACCGCAAGGTGCGCTTGCTGGTCTCCAAAGAAAAGTGCCTGTGGACGGAGGGCTTGGAAGGGCAAGTCCTGGAAATGCCCTCTGCGCACGGCGAGGGCCGGCCGCACCTGGGCGGCGCGCCGATTGATTCTGTCCGCTGCGCGCTGCGCTTCTGCGACGCCGGCGGACGGCCCGCCGATGAATATCCCGACAATCCTAACGGCGCGCCCAACGCCGTGGCGGGCGTGACCGACTCTACAGGCAACGTGCTGGGCCTGATGCCTCACCCCGAGCGCGCCGCCCTGCCCACGCACTATTCCCAGGACGGCTTAAAGCTCTTCCTGAACCTGACCAGGCGCCTGCGCAGTTAGCGGCGCCCCGGGCTGCCTCCCGCGGGTTGTTCCCGGTCGTTTACCTTCCTGAAAAACAGATTCAACTCCCCCCCCGGCCTCTGCCGATAAACAAAAGTGATGTTGAGAACGAGGGGCCAGGGGCGGGGGATTCATCTCCCGGGCCGTGACTCTTCTTTCCTCATCCCGCTATGACGGCTTGCCGATAGCCCTTGCGTGGAGCGCGGACGACGGTCAAAGGACACGGTGCGAACAAGGGGGGCCTATGAACGAGCAGGAAATTAAGCGCCGGGTGCTGGTGATTGACGATGAGCCGCCCATCTGTCGCCTGCTGTGCGAGCGCCTGAAGCGGGACGGTTTCCAGGCCCGCGGGTGCGGAGACGGCGAGGAGGCGCTGAAGCTCCTGAGCGAAGAGCCCTTCGACGCGGTTATTTCCGATTTAAAGCTCCCGGGAATCTCGGGGCTGGACCTGGTGAAGGAAGTCACCGCCCGGTACAAGCACACGGCCTTCCTGATGGTGACCGGCGTGGACGACACGCGGGTGGGCATCGAGGCCATGAAGCAAGGCGCGGACGACTACCTGGTGAAACCCCATCAACTGGAAGGCATCGTGCCCAGTGTTGAGCGCGCGCTGGAGAAGAAGCGCCTGCAAAGGGAACTGGAGCACTATCGCGCCCGCCTGGAAGAGATGGTCGAGCACCGGACCTTGCAGTTGCAAACCGCCATGCGGCGCATCGAGATGACCTATGACGAGACCCTGGAAGCGCTGGGCGCCGCCCTCGATTTGCGCGACACCGAAACCGCCGGCCACTCGCGGCGCGTCAGCCGTTACTGCCAGGAGATCGCGAGCGCCCTGGGGCTCGACACCGAGAAACTGAAGGAAATCTCGCGCGGCTCCTACCTGCACGACATCGGAAAGATCGGCATTCCCGATGCCATCCTCCTCAAGCCCGGAAAGCTGGATGAGGAAGAGACGGCCATCATGCAGTCGCACGCCCGCATCGGCTACGACCTGGTGTGCCGCATCGCCTTTCTGGCCCCCGCCGCCGAAATCGTGCTCACCCATCAGGAGCGTTTTGACGGCACCGGCTACCCCCAGGGCCTCATGGGGGAGGAGATTCCGATCGGCGCCCGGGTCTTCGCGGTGGCCGATACTTTGGACGCCATGACTTCCGACCGCCCTTACCGCCGCGCCATGCCTTTCGAGCAGGCGCGCGCGGAGATGCAGCGCGAGTCGGGCCGGCAATTTGATCCTCAGGTGGTGGGCGCTTTCCTGGCCATCCCCGAGGGGGTTTGGGAAAACATCCGCCTGGAGGTGGCGGGGCTGCGCCGGCAGTTTCCGTCCCTCGAGAAAGCGGCCTGAGGCGCCGCGCGGCGGGCCGGGAGGTGATGGATGCCGCTCAAAGTCCTGGCGGTTGATGACGAGCCGCAGGTTTTGGAACTGATCAAGTCCATGATGGGCACGGTGGGGTGCGAGGTGCAGACCTGCACCGACCCCCGGCGCGCCGCCCATTCGGTTGCCGACGACCGCTTCGACGCCATCCTGGTGGACGCGCGCATGCCCCACCTGGACGGTTTCGCCCTCACTCGCGCCATCCGCACCTCGGGCCCCAACCGCGCGACGCCGGTGGTGATGTTGACCGCCTTCGACGACGCCCAAACCTTGCGCGAAGGCTTCCGCGCCGGCATCACCTTCTTTTTGGGAAAGCCCTTCACCACCGAGCGCTTCATGCGGCTCTTCAAGGTGCTGTCTTCGGCCGGCTGGCGCGAGAAGCGGCGCACCATGCGCCTGCCCCTGCGCACTCCGGTGCGCTGGCGGGCGGGAGAGAAGCGCTCCACCTCCAACAGCCTGGACTTGAGTCACGAAGGAATGTTGCTGGAAAACCCCGCGGGCCTGCAGTTGGGCGACGAGGTGGACCTGGAATTCAACCTGCCCGGCGTGCCCGCGCCCCTCGCCATGCGCGCCCGGGTGACGCGCAAGGAGCCGGGCGGCAACGCCGTCGTGCACTTCCTCTCGCTGCGCCCCCTCGAGCAGGAGGCTCTCATGCACTTTCTGAACGGAGAGCCCAAGCCCTGCGGTTTCGCCCAACCCTAGGCTTCATCCCCCGCCGGGCCGGGGGGCGTTTCACCGCTTGGCGCGTGCAGCGGCAGGAGGACCGAAAACGTCGCCCCCGGCCCGCTCTCCGGCTCCAGGATGATGGAGCCGTTGTGGCTGACGACAATTTTCTGTACCAGCGCCAGCCCTAATCCGCTCCCCTCGGGCTTGGTGGTATAGAACGGCAGGAAGACCCTGTCGCGCTCTTCGGCGGAAACGCCGCAGCCCGAGTCCGCGACCTGAACCTTGAGAAAATCCCGCTCCCCCTGGCGGCACACCTCGCCGCGCACCGTGACCTTTCCGGGAGGCTCCGCGTCCCCCAGCGCTTCGCAGGCGTTGCGTAACAGGTTGGAGAAGGCTTGGCGCAGCAGCACCTCGTCGCCTTCCACGCTCGGAAAGTCGCCTTCCAGACGGAAGTCGAGGCGCGCGAATCGCTCCACGCGCCGCAAGTCGTCGCAGGCCTGGCGGAGAACTTCCTGCAGGTTGACCGGCCCCGCGTCGACGGGCAGGGGCTTCGACAGGGCCAGGAAATCGGTCACCACCTGCGAAAGGGCGCGCACTTCCTGCACGATCCTTTCGGCGAACTGGTGGTCTTCCGCGCCCAGGTCGGCATCGCGGAGCATCTGCGCGTAGCCGGAGATGGTGGCCAGGGCGTTCTTCAGTTCGTGCGCGATCCCGGCCGACATGGTTCCCAGTGCCGCCAGGTTTTCCTTCAGCCGCACCTGGTCTTGCAACTGCCGCAGCTCGGTCATGTCGGTGAGCAGGCAGACCGCGCCGGCGATGCCGCCGTTCGAATCGTGAAAGGGCGAAACCGAAACGCCCAGCTCGCGCGCCTGGCCCGAGGGCGGGGACGACCGGAAGGATTCCTGGCTCAGCGCCTGGCCCGTTTCCAGGCACTGGCGGACCTGGTCGCTCAAGTGCGGATGGGCGTCGAGAATTTCCGGATAGCGCCGCCGCGACCACGTGTCGATGCCCAGCAGGGTGCGCACGGCGGGGTTGGAGGCGGTGATGAACCCCTCGCGGTTGAAGACCATCAGCCCGCCGGGCATCTCGCGAATGATGTTCTCGCTGATGCTGGCGCTTTCGCGCGCCCGCCGCTCCGCCGCTTGGCGCAGCTCCACCAGCTCCTTTTCCTGCTCCTTCATGCGCGAGATCACGCCTTGCATAGCGGCCATGGCGAAGGCGGGCTCGTTCGAGGTACGCGGCGAGCGGGGCGTGAGGTCGGTCTCTTCCCGCCGGTCTTTGATCATCTTGTGGATGATGTAGACGATAAAAATCAGCAGCCCGCCCACCAGCAGGGCGCCGCCGAAGATCATGGTCAGTTGCGAAAGTGAGAGCTTGGGCGCCATGGGTTTAAAGGACGCCGGCCCAGTGAAGATAGGCTTGCAGCAAGGGGGCGCCCCAAAGGCTGCTGAAAATTGCCGCCGCTCCCAGGAAGGTGGCGTAGGGCCAAGGATAATGGCGAAAACGCGGCCGCGCAAGGGTGAGCGGCAGGGCCACAAGCGTTCCGGCCAGCGACCCTACCAGCATGGTCACCAGCACCAACGGCGGCCCCAGGAAGGCGCCCACCATCAGCATCAGCATCACGTCGCCGAAGCCCAGGTATTCCTTCTGCCGCCCGCTCAGGATGTAGAAGGCTTCGCCTACTACGTAGAAGAGCCCGCCGCCCAGGAGCGCTCCCGCCAGCGCCCCCGCCAGCGAAAGCACCATGCCGTTGGGAATGGTGCCCAGGCGGAAGAAAACCCAGCCCAGGGGGCGCGAGTCCACGGGCACCAGCAAACTGAACGCCAGTCCCACCGCGATGCCCGGCAGGGTGACGCGGTGCGGAACCTCGCGATGCGTCAGGTCGGTGAAGGTGACGATCAGCGCCAGGGCGTCGAGCACCGCCACCTTGAGGAAAAGCAGCGTAGGGCCGCAGGCGTGGTATGACGCCACCAGCACCAGCGCCATCAGCGCCTCCACCAGCGGATAGCGCGCCGAGATGCGCGCCCGGCAGCTCCGGCAGCGCCCGGCGAGGACCAAATAGCTGAGAAGCGGCACGTTGTCGTACCAGCGGATGGCCGCTCCGCACTGCGGGCAGTGGGAGCGCGGGGTGACGATGGATTCACCCTTGGGCAGGCGCACGATGCAGACGTTCAGAAAGCTGCCCAGGGCCAGCCCGAATGCCGCGACGAAGAGGTAAATCAGCGAGGTGAACATGCCCATGGGTTCTTGCGCCCTTGGCCGGGGACCGGCGGGGAATTAGCGGTCCCAGAGGCGCCGGTAGAGACTTTCGGTGCGCTCGGCCATTAGTGTACCTGAAAAATCCGCCGCCCGCTGCCGGGCCGCGGCCGCGTAAACGCTCAGACG
>JBJKQV010000175.1:0-3292 GCA_046704985.1 Terriglobia bacterium | reverse complement strand
GCGTTGGGAAAAGTGCCGAAGTAATTGTCGAAAGAATGGTTTTCTTGAATGATCCACACCACGTGCTCGATCTTTTCCATCCCCGGGATCTTTTTCGGCGCCTGCGCGGCAGGTTTCGAGGGCAGCGCAGCCAGCGCCGGGGCCATCGCTCCTTGAAGCAGGAGCGTGAATCCCGCGATGGCAAGCAAGGTGCTGATGCTCCGGGCACGATCCAAGAACGCGCGTACCCGGTACGGTTTGGGCGGCGTCATCGTCATATCCTCCGCTGGCATGGAGATCACTGGCCTAATTCAGGCTTGCGCAGAGACGATTGGGACATCCGATTCCGGCTGGCTCCCCACGGCGCGGATTTGCCGCACGGCTTCTTCGATTGAGGTCTTGCCGTCCAGAATTCTCATGCGCGTCCGATAACTACGAGACTCGGCGTGCTCCAGCCAGATCATGGTGCCGTCTTTTCTGGCCGCCGGATTTCCGCCCACATGGTGTGTGGAAGGCTCGAGGCCAATCGCGTAAGCGCCTTCGTGCAAGTGTAGCCACTCGAAAAAGCAGGGGAATTCCTCGCTGGACCATTGCAGCAGAAAGCCCCACTGCAGCCGGTCGTTGATCACCGCCACCGCATACTGTCCGGAAGAATTCGCCAGAAGTGCGTGCTCGTAAACCTGTTCGACGAAACGGGGCTGCGGTGCCGGCATGCGCTGATAGGAGATCCGCTGCTCCGCGGCGCTGGAAGTTTGCCAGATCGTGCGCTCGATGGGGGCCACAAACCGGGTGCCTTCCTCCACCAGCGGCCAGCCCAGGGTGAGGTGATAAAGAAACATGTGCGGCGTGCAGTCAAAGCCCCGGTTGGTCACGGTATCCAGAATGACGATCTCGTCGCTGCCGATCTCCGACTCAATTCTCCTTTCCAGAACCAGGTGTTCGCCGAAAACCGCCGCTTGCTTCACCTCGCCTTCCGCCCACAAAATGCAGCGGTCGTCCTGCCATTTCTCACCGTAGCCGCGCAAGCAGGCGGGAATATTTGCGACGCGCCCATGCAGCCCGTTCCAGACGGTCTTTCGGTGGGGATAGTGATATTGCGAAGCGTCCACTTCCGCGGTGAAAAGCGTGTGGTCCAATCCCGCCGTAACCGTCAGCCCGGAAAACGACCGCAGCCACGAAAGGCCGCCTTCGTCCGCGTGCTCGTGCAACGCCGGATGGCGAAAACCCGTCGCCGAGCGCCAAGCGAAGGACCGGCCCCGGTGTTCCGCCTGGCCGAGGTCCATGGCGCGGTCCACCAGGACGTCGAACGCAAGGCCCGAGCCGGTGCGGAATTCCAGAGCGCGTATCCCCCGCTCACTCCCGTCCAAAAGCGCGACCTCCCGCACCCCGCCCGCGGAGGCGGTATCGCCGGTTCGGCGCTCCAGTTCAACCCGGCCTAACTCGCGCCCGTGAAGCTTCATATCATCACCCACCCTCCGTCCACGGAGATGTTTTGCCCGGTGACAAACGCCGAATCCTTGCCGCACAAATAAGACACCACCGCGGCGATGTCTTCGGGTCGTCCGCGCCGCTTGAGCGACTGATGCTCCAGGACGAATTGTTCGTAAGCCTTGGGATCAGGATGAATTTTCTCCGCGGCGGTGGGGATGGCGCCCGGAGAGATGGCGTTCACGCGAATGCCCAACGGTCCCAGCTCCCGCGCCAGGGCACGGGTCAAGGCAACCGCCGCCCCTTTGGTTGAAACATAGGCCGAAAGCTCCGGCCAGCCGCCGAAAAAAGTGATGGAAGCCACGTTCACAATCGCGCCGCCTCGCGCCGCCGCCATCTGCCTTGCCGCACACTGCGCAGCCAGGTAATAGGCGCGCTGATTGACCCGGACCACGTCATCGTATTGCTCGATCGGCACTTCGAGGAAGTTTCCCTTGGGATAAATCGCCGCGTTGTTCACCAGAATTCCCACCGGCCCGAGTTCGCCCTTGGTTTTCTCAAAGGCCGCCTTGATTTCGCCTTCGGAGCGAAGGTCCGCTTCGATCGCCATGGCCTGGGCGCCGCTTCGATTGAGCAATTGATAAGTCTCGTCCAGCGAGGCGCGGTTCGAATCGAGCACGGCAACCGCGTTTCCATCCTTCGCCAGGCGCAAGGCCGTCGACCGGCCCAGCGACCCGCCCGCTCCCGTAACCAGGGCTGTGGTCATGCCCACCCCCAACTGACCAGCTTAGGCCGCGAATAAAACTGCATGGATTCGGGGCCGTGTTCCTTGGAAGGAGTTCCCGACATCTTGAAGCCGCCAAACGGCGCGGGCAATTCGATTCCCGCCGTCGGACCGTTTATGACCACGACGCCGCAATCGGCTCTGTCCGCCAGAGTCTGAGCCATGCCGATGTCCCTCGTGTGGATGGCACAAGACAGCCCGTAGGAGGTTCCGTTCAATAGCTCGATCGCCTCTTCCGCCGAACCGAAACTCAGAACCGAGACCACGGGCCCGAAAACTTCTTGGCAGGAAATCTCCATCCCTGGATTCAAATCGCTCAAAATCGTGGGAGCAAAGAAACATCCCGGCCGTGGAATCCGCTTGCCTCCTGCGGCCACGCTTGCGCCCTCGCGAACGGCGCGCTCGACGAATCCCTCCACCAGCTGGACCTGCTTCTCGTCGATGAGCGGACCCATTTGCGTCGACTCGTCGCAAGGATCGCCAACCGATATGGACCTCGCTGCCGATGCGAGCATCTCCAGCAACGATCCTTGAATTTCCCGATGAACCAGAACCCTGCTCGTGGCCGTGCACTGCTGTCCTGCGGAAGCAAATGCCGCGTCGATGATATGCCGGGTTACGGAGTTCAGGTCGGCGTCGGGAAAGACTACGGCGGCATTCTTCCCGCCCAACTCCAGCTGCAAGCGCGTCAGCGAGCTTCCCAGCGCCTTTTTCAGCCCCAGCCCGACCTCCGTCGAGCCGGTGAATGATATGGCGGCAATGCGGGAATCTTTGGAGAGCCCTTCACCCACAACGCTCCCCTTCCCGCAAAGCAATTGAACGGTGCCCGCGTCGGCTCCCGCTTCGTAGAGGCATTCCACCAGGTGAATCGCCGCAATGGGCGTTGCGCTGGCGGGCTTCAAAAGCACGGTATCGCCGGCCAGCAGCGCCGGGGCAAGCTTTCTCGCCGGTCCCGCCGCTGGGACGTTCCAGGGCGTGATCGCGGCCACCGGGCCGATGGGTTCGTGGCGGGTTTCATGTCGAAGCCGAGGACGGGCGCCGGCAAAAGCTCTGCCGTACAGGGCGCCCGCCAGCCCGGCATAATAGCGAAAAGTAAAGACC
>JBJKQV010000174.1:0-3156 GCA_046704985.1 Terriglobia bacterium | reverse complement strand
AGCTTTCTGCGCGTCCTCGACGAAGATCGGATCGCCGAGGCGGAAAAATCCCTGCGCCTGATGCTCGAGACGGAGACCCTGGAGAGCCTTACCTTCCTCGACGCCGGCTGCGGCAGCGGGCTGTTCTCGCTGGCGGCGCGCCGCCTGGGCGCCCGCCGCGTCCACTCCTTCGACTTCGACCCGCAGAGCGCCGCCTGCGCGCGCGAGTTGAAGCGGCGCTTCTTCCCCGACGATCCGAATTGGACGATCGAAGAGGGCAGCGTCCTCGACACCGCCTCCCAGGGGAAGCTGGGGACTTTCGATGTCGTCTATTCCTGGGGCGTGCTGCACCACACGGGGCGCATGTGGGACGCTCTCGAGGCCGTCGAGCCGCTGGTCGCGCCCGGCGGACGGCTTTTCCTGGCCATCTACAACGACCAGGGATGGGTCTCTAATTTCTGGAAAAGGGTCAAGCGGCTCTACAATACCGGCTGGCCGGGACGCGCCGCCCTGCTGGCGGTTTTCGTTCCTTACTTCGTGGGGCGCGGCCTGGCCGGGGACTTGCTGCGCTTCCGCAACCCCTTGAAGCGTTACCGCGACTATCGCCGCTCGCGCGGCATCTCGGTGGTTCTATACTGGCTGGATTGGCTGGGCGGGTATCCGTTCGAGGTCGCCAAGCCCGAGGCTATTTTCGATTTTTACCGGCAGCGCGGTTTCCGGTTGATGAAGCTGCGCACCTGCCAAAGCCTGGGCAACAACGAGTTTGTGCTGAAACGATGTGCGGACTAACGGGATTCTGGAGCGCGCAGGCGGGCGGCGAGGCCGAGCTGAAGGCGCGCGTCGAGCGCATGAACAACCGGCTAGCCCACCGCGGCCCCGACGACGCGGGCGTCTGGACGGATGCCGCGGCGGGCGTCGCCCTCGCCCTGCGCCGCCTGGCCATCGTGGACCTCTCTCCCGCCGGCCATCAGCCCATGGCCTCCGCTTCCGGGCGCTTCGTCATTGCCTACAACGGCGAGGTCTACAATTTCGGCGAGCTGCGCGCCGAGCTCGAACAGGCGGGCGCCAGCTTTCGCGGCCATTCCGACACGGAAGTGATGCTCGCGGCCTTCGAAGCCTGGGGACTGGAAGCGGCGGTCGGCAAATTCGTCGGCATGTTTGCCTTCGCGCTCTGGGACCGCCGCGAGCGCATCCTGCACCTGGGGCGCGACCGCCTGGGCATCAAGCCGCTCTACTACGGCTGGGCGGGGAAGACGCTGTTCTTCGGCTCGGAGCTCAAGGCCCTGCGCGCCCACCCGGATTTCCACGCCGAGCTTGACCGCGACGCGCTGGGCCTCTACCTGAAATACAGTTACATCCCTCAACCCTTTTCGATTTATCAGGGCATTCACAAGCTGCCGCCCGGGTGCCTGCTGAGCGTGCGCGCGGAAGATTTTGAGCCGGGCCGCCTGCCCGCGCCCGCCGCTTTCTGGTCGGCGCGCCAGGCCGCCGAGCGCGGCGCCGCGGAGCCTTTTGCAGGTTCTGAAAATGACGGCGTCGAGGAGCTCGACCGCCTGCTGCGCGACGCGGTGCGCCTGCGCATGATCGCCGACGTCCCTCTCGGCGCGTTCCTGTCGGGCGGCATCGATTCCTCGACCGTCGTCGCGCTCATGCAGGCCCAGAGCTCGCGGCCCGTCAAAACCTTCACCATCGGCTTTCGCGAGGACCGCTACAACGAGGCCGCGCAGGCGCGCGCCGTCGCCGCCCACCTGGGCACCGAGCACACCGAGCTCACCGTCACCCCGGAGGAAACCCGCGCCGTCATCCCCCACCTGCCGGAGCTCTACGACGAGCCCTTCGCCGACGCGTCGCAGATTCCCACCTACCTGGTCTCCGCCCTGGCGCGCCGGCACGTGACCGTCAGCCTGTCGGGCGACGGCGGCGACGAGCTGTTCGGCGGCTACAACTGGTACGTCCTGGCGGAAGCCACCTGGAAGCGCCTGCGCCGCATGCCGCTGCCGCTGCGCCGCGGCTTGGCGCGCGGGCTGCGCCTGGCCAAACCCGAAACCTACAACCGCTTCGCCGGCGGCATGTCGCGCTGGCTCAACCGCTACGGCCGCCCCGGCTCGGTGGGCGAAAAGGTTTACAAGATTGCGCGCCTGCTGCCCAGCGCCCAGCCAGAGGAGATTTACTTCTACCTGATCACGCGCTGGAAGCAGCCGCAGAGCGCCGTCCTGGGCGCGCGTGAAGCCGCCAGTCTGCTCAGCGACCGCGAGCAGTGGGCGCGCCTGCCGGGATTCGTCGAGCGCATGATGTTTCTGGACCTGGTCACTTATCTGCCCGACGACATCCTGGTGAAGGTAGACCGCGCCAGCATGGGCGTGAGCCTGGAAGCGCGCGTGCCGCTGATTGACCACCGGGTGGTGGAGTTTGCGGCGCGGGTGCCGCTGGGATGGAAAATCCGCGGCGCCAACCTGCGCGACGGGTTTCCTACCGGGCCCGCCACCGACGCCGCGCCGCGCGCCGCGCCCGGCAAGTGGCTCCTCCGCCAGGTGCTCTACCGCTACGTGCCGCCCCAGCTCGTCGAGCGGCCCAAGATGGGCTTTGGCGTTCCCGTCGCCGAGTGGCTGCGCGGCCCTCTGCGCGAGTGGGCCGAAGATCTGCTGAGCCCGGCGCGGCTCGAACGCGAAGGTTTTCTCGACCCCGCTCCCGTGCGCCGACTCTGGGCCGAGCACTTGGCGGGGCGCGAGGGCGGCGACGATTCCTTGTGGGCCTTGCTGATGTTCGAAGCCTGGCTAGCGCAGCAAAAGTAGTGGACTGAAGACAGGTGGAGGGCGGCTATGGCGAGGAGCATATCGATGTCGCACTGTAGCTCCTTGAACCCGTTTCTTCCGGCTTCTGACTTCTGACTTCTGGCTTCTGACTTCTTATGGTCGATTCCCGCCAGCGCGTTCTGTTCGTTCTCCCTTCCCTCGCCGGGGGCGGCGCGGAGCGGGTGGTGGTGACTCTGCTCGAACGTCTGGACCGCGCGCGCTTTGAGCCGCACGTGGCGCTGCTGGAAAAAACCGGCGCGTACCTTTCGGAAGTTCCCGCCGTCGTGCCCGTCCACGATCTGCACGCCCGGCGCGTGCGCACGGCGCAGCCCGCGCTCGTCCGGCTGATTCGCCGGCTGCGCCCGCGCACGGTGCTGGCCACGCT
>JBJKQV010000173.1:0-4937 GCA_046704985.1 Terriglobia bacterium | reverse complement strand
GAGCGCACGCGCGAAATCGGCGTGCGCAAGGCCATCGGCGCCCGCCGTACCGACATCATTTGGCAGTTCCTCTTCGAGGCCATGACCCTCACCTTCCTGGGGGGGCTGATCGGCGTCGCCGTCGGCTGCCTGATCAGCTTCTCGATCAACGCCCTGCTCCCCGCCCTGCCCTCCACCGTCCCCCTCTGGGCGGTCGTCGTGGGCGTGGTGGTCTCGGTGAGCGTGGGTCTGTTCTTCGGCATGTGGCCGGCGCTCAAGGCCGCCCGTTTGGACCCCATTGTCGCCCTGCGCTACGAATAAATCTGTGGCAAGTGGCGAGCGGCGAGCGCCAAGCAAGGGCGGATTCCCCTTTTCGTCTCGCAGATCGAAAGACTCTCGGCGCGCGCCCTGCGAATTCTCTCGACGTTCCAACCCGCTCCCCCTAGAATGAGATAGGCGCAGGCGTCAGCGCCTGCGCACAGCACGCGCCGTCTCTTTCATCCGCCATGGAAACCTCGCCGGAAAATAAGCCCGCGCAGGAAGCCGGGCCCCGCTGGATGGGTCTGGAATGGCCGCGCTTCGCCGGCTGGCAATGGAAAGTCCTCCTCGTCCTCACCGGCGTCAACCTGCTGAACTACTTCGACCGCTTCATCGTCTTTCCGATGTTTTCGTACCTCAAGGCGGAGTTTCACGTCAGCGATTTCAAACTCGGCCTGCTGGGGTCCATCTTCATCCTCGTCAACTCGCTCTCCGTGCTGCCCCTCGGCTACCTTTCGGACCGCAAGGGGAGGCAGAGAATCATGGCGGGCGGCGTGCTCTTTTGGAGCGTGGCCACCACGCTGTCGGGATTTGCCGCCAACTTCAAGGCCTTGCTGACCACGCGCGCCCTGGTGGGGGCGGGCGAGGCCGCTTACGCTCCCGGCGGCACGGCGATGATGACCCAGTGCTTCCCCGCCAGTTTCCGGGCGCGCGTGCAGGCGGTCTTCAACCTCGGGATGCTGGTGGGCGGCGTGCTCGGGCTGGCCATCGGCGGCGTGCTCTCCCAAACCCTGGGCTGGCGCTACGCCTTTTTTCTGGTCGGCCTGCCGGGGTTCGTCATGGCGCTGTTGATCGACCGCCTGCGCGTGCCCGCGGCCGCTTCCCCGCCCCGGCGCATGCGCGTCACCAGCTTGCTGCGCATTGCGCCTTTTCTGGGAATTCTGGCGGGCGGCATGTTCGTCGTCTTCTCGAGCGCCGCCTTTGCCACCTGGGGCGTAGTGTTCGCGCATCGCTACCATGGGATGAGCGTCGAACAAGCTTCCCTTTGGCTGGGCACGCTGGTGATGGCGGGGTCGCTGTGTGGCGTCACCCTGGGCGGCTACGCTGCCGACCGCCTGCAGGAACACCTGAAGGGGGGACGCGCCCTGGTGATCGCCGTCACCTTGCTGGCGGGCACGCCGCTGCTTTACGGCGCCGTCGTTTCCACTTCGCGCGCGGTGTTTCTGGCCTGCCTGTTCGGCGCCACGTTCATGCTCACTTGCTACCACGGCCCCGCCACCGCGGTCATTCACGACCAGACCCCCCACCACGCCCACGCCTTTGCCTTCGCCGTCTACCTTTTCGTCATCCACCTATTCGGCGACGCCATCGCTCCGGCGCTGGTGGGACGCGTTTCCGACGTCTTCAACCTGCGCCGCGGCCTGATGCTGCCCGTGGGCGCCAACCTCGTCGCCGCCCTCTGCTTCTTCGCCGTCACCCTGCTCGTCCGCCGGCGCACCGTCCCGGCGGAATGACACCTCGCCTCCCCGCGCCGCGCCGCCGTCAAACGTGCGATAATCAAAAGACCGAGTTGCCCGGGGCAATTTCCCTGAAGAGCGAGGAGCCGAGATGGCGGATAAAGTGGTGAAGACGGAAGAGGAGTGGAAAGCCCAGTTGTCGCCCGAGGAGTACCTGGTGACGCGCCGCAAGGCCACCGAGCCCGCCTTCACGGGCCGCTACTGGGACCACCACGAGGCGGGAACTTACCGTTGCGTCTGCTGCGGCCAGGAGCTCTTCGCCTCCGACACCAAGTTCGAGTCGGGCTGCGGCTGGCCGAGCTTTACGGCTCCCGCCGCCGAAGAACGCGTGCGCACCGAAAGCGATTCGAGCTTCGGTATGATGCGCACCGAAGTGCTTTGTGCGCGCTGTGATGCCCACCTGGGACACGTCTTCCCCGACGGCCCCCGCCCCACAGGCCTGCGCTACTGCATCAACTCTGCGTCGCTGAATTTTGCGAAGAAATCCTGAAAACCGATCAGGCGTCGAGCGGCTCGATGGCGTCGCCGGCGCGCACCACGCCTTCGCGGACGACCTCGGTGCGCAAGCCGCCGCGGTGCGCGAGCCCCTTCTGCACGCCCTTCAGCGTCAGCCCTTCCAGGTGTGAGCAGGGCTCGCAGAGGCGCATGCCGCGCAGCACCACCTCGCCGACGCGAAATTCCCGGCCCACCAGATGGTTCAGCGGCACGCCGCGCGTCAGCAGGTTGCGGCGCGCTTCCACAGCGCTCAGCTTGATCGAGTATTCACGCTCCAGGGCTTCCAGGGCCTCCGCCTCGATAAGCGTCACGTGCCGCCCCGTGCCGCCGCCTTTCGAAAAGGTTCCCGCGCCCGCGCCGTAGCGGTCGCCTTCGATGCCTTTGCCCGCCAGCACGCGCGCCTCGCCGACCGTCTCGAGCGCCTGTGCCGCCCCCGAGGTAACCTGAATCGAAACCAACGTGCCTTTCCACATGCCGGGCTCCTCTCCGTTCATCCGAACAGCGCCTTCAGGCTCTCCGTGTAAGGGTCGCGAGCAACGCCGCGCTCGGTGATGATTGCGGTCTCATAGCGGTGCGGGGTGACGTCGAAGGCCGGATGGCGCGCTTCAATGCCCTCGGGCGCCGTCTGCACCCCCGCCCAGTGCGTCACCTCGCCGGGCGAACGCTCTTCGATGGGAATCTGCTCGCCCGAGCTCAAGCTCAGGTCCACGGTCGAAAGCGGCGCCGCCACGTAAAACGGAATCTTGTTCTCGCGCGCCAGCACCGCCACCGAGTAGGTGCCGATCTTGTTGGCCACGTCGCCGTTCGCGGCGATGCGGTCGGCGCCCACAATCACCGCCTGGATTTTCGACGCCTTCATAAAGTGCCCGGCCATGTTATCGGTAATCAGCGTCACCGGAATCTTGTCCTTGGCCAGTTCCCAGGCGGTCAGGCGCGCGCCTTGCAGGAAGGGACGCGTCTCGTCGGCGAAGACGTTGATCTTCTTCCCCGCCTCCACGGCGGCGCGAACCACTCCCAGCGCCGTGCCGTAGCCGCCCGTGGCCAGCGCCCCGGCGTTGCAATGGGTCAGCACGGTGGCCGAATCGCCCAGCAGCGCCGCGCCGTGCCGCCCCATGGCCTCGTTCACGGCGATGTCCTCGGCGAGCACGGTTTTAGCTTCCTCGACCAGGCGCGCCTTCACGCTCGCGACCTTCGCGTCCTCGCCCGCGGCCTGTTCAAAGACCCCGCGCATGCGCTTGATCGCCCAGAACAGGTTCACCGCTGTGGGCCGGGTCTTGGAAATGACGTCGGAAATCTTCTCCAGGTCGGCGCGCAGCTCGTCCACGGTGCGCGCCTGCGACTGCTTCGCGCCCAGGGCGATGCCCATCGCCGCCGCGACGCCGATTGCGGGCGCGCCGCGGATTACCATGGTGCGGATGGCGTCCGCCACTTCCTGGTAGTTGCGGCAGGTCAGATAAACCTCCGTCGTGGGCAGGCGCGTCTGGTCAATCATCTTCACGCCGTCTTCGGCCCATTCAATAGTTTTGAACGTCATCACGGTCTTTAAGTCCTCCACAGTCAAGAAGTCAGGCATTATAGCAGCTTGCCGCCGCTCGCGGGGCGGAGTAAACTGGCCGCCACTTCACTGTGAGGCGGGAACGATGAACGTGATCTCTAAATTGCGCGAGCGCGCCAAAGCCAATCCCCAACACATCGTGTTGTTCGAGGGCGAAGAAGACCGCACCCTGCACGCCGCGGAACAGATCGAAAAAGCCGGCGTGGCGCGGGTGACGCTGCTCGGTAACGTCGAAAAGATTCAGGCGCGGCGCAAGACCCTGGGCCTGACCGGCGCGCGCGCCGCCCTGCTCGACCCGGCTTCGGGCCCCAAGCTGCGCGACTACGCTGCTCGTCTCTACGACCGCCGGCGCGCCAAGGGCCTGACCGAAACCGAGGCGATGGAAACCGCCAAAATCCCGCGCTTCTACGCCGGGCTGATGGTGGCCGCCGGCGACGCGGACGGGTCGGTGGGCGGAGCGCTCACTACCACCGCCGAAACCGTGCGCGCCGCGTTGTGGACGATCGGCACGGCGCCCGGGCTTTCGCTGGTCTCGAGTTTCTTTCTGATGGTCTCGCCGCGCACGGAGCTCGGCGAGCAGGGCGCAACGCTTTTTGCCGACGGCGCGGTGGTGCCTCAGCCCACCCCGCCGCAACTCGCCGACATCGCCATCGCCACGGCCGCCAACGCCCGGGCGCTGCTGGACGTTGAGCCGCGCGTCGCCATGCTGTCGTTCTCCACCAAGGGCAGCGCCACGCACCCGCTGGTGGCGGCGGTGCAGGAAGCGGTCAAGACGGTGCGCGCGCGGGCGCCGCAACTGGCCGTGGACGGTGAACTGCAGCTCGACGCGGCGCTGATTGCTTCCATCGGCGAGCGCAAGGCGCCGGGCTCGTCCGTCGCCGGGCACGCCAACGTCCTCATCTTCCCCGACCTCAACGCCGGCAACATCGGCTACAAGCTCGCCGAGCGCTTCGGCGGCTGTGAAGCCATCGGCCCTATCCTGCAAGGCCTCGCCAAGCCCGCCAACGATCTCTCGCGCGGCTGCAGCCCGGAGGACATCGTCAATGTGGTGGTGGTGACGGCGATTCAGGGGCAGTGACAAGTGGCAAATGACAAGTGGCAAGTGATAAGGGAACGGCCCTGCGCTTTAACAC
>JBJKQV010000172.1:0-11698 GCA_046704985.1 Terriglobia bacterium | reverse complement strand
CGGGGGCGCGTAGCCTGGGTTCCGGGGGGGGTCGTGGGGCTTGCTGCCCCCCATAAAAAGAAGCCCAAGACACACAAAGCGTGTCGTGGCTACTGGCTCCCGGAGGGCCACGGCGCGCGGTGCCCCTACCAATGCAGCCGTAGCACGATCGCATATTATCACCGGACACTTTAAGCGACGCAGCGCATATCACGGGGCGGTCCGCGTCGGGCCGCCGTGCGAACGAAAACCTGGGGAAGGCGGAGAATTCAGTTGGAGGATGGAGGTGCCGGCGCGGGGGGGCCGTGGGGGCCGGGCCCGTGCGCGCCGGGCAGCAATCCGCCCAGGCCGTGCAGCAACTGAATCTCCTGCGGCGAGAAGCGGCTCTTGATTTCCTGGCTGTCCAAGAACTTATCGCGTTGGGCGGGCGGCATGCCGCGCATCTGGCGGAAGGCCTGCATCAGGGCGTGATGGCGCGCAGGAGGCATCTCGCGCCACTGCTCAAACAGAGCGCGCGTCTGCTGGCGCTGCTCGGGAGTCATGCTGGCGAAAACCTTCTGGCGTTCGCGCAGGCGGTCCTTCTCTTCAGGGCTCAGAGCGTTCCAGCGCCCGAGGTTCTCGCGGATGCGCGCCTGACGCTCGGGCGGTAGGCTTTGGAAGCGTTTGTCGTTGGCGAGCACGCGCTCCTGCTCTTCCGGCGAGAGGTCGCGCAGGCGGCGCACAAACCCTTCGCCGCCCTGGCGCCCCATGCCGCCGCGCCGGCCCTGCCCGTGCATGCCGCGTCCCGCACCGTGCTGACCGCCACCACCACCGCCGCCGCCCGGCCGCCCCTGTCCCCAGCTCATGCCCGCCGTCAGGAAGAGGCCGACCGCCATCGCCAACAGCACCGCCGCCAGCTTGCCGAACCGAATTGTTCTGCGCGCGTCAATCATTTTTCTTCTCGGGCGCCAGCTCCGAGAGCACGTCGAAGTTGGCCAGCATGTCGTAGTTCTCGAGCACCGGAAGGTTTTCGTACATCTTCAATTTCTCCTCGGCGCTCAGCTTGACGGTCGCCGCCTTCTGCACAGGGGCCGGGGGAGCATTCTTGGCCACCTGCACCGCGCCGGGAACGGTCCCCGGCGCCGTGGTGGTGCGCAGATGGTGCAGCACAAACGTTCCCGCCACCATCACGATGAGCACCACCGCCGCAGCAAACGCCCGCGTGACGGGTTGAGTGAAGAGCGTCCGCAGAAACGAAGGACGCGCGCGCTCCTCGATCTTCTCGCGCAGCCGCGCGTCGAAGGCAGGGGAAGGCTCCAAAGCTTTCCAGTCGCCCAACGCCGCGTCCAGGCGCTCGTAACCGGCCGCAACCTCGCGGCAAGCGGCGCACTCGGACAGATGGCGGCGCACCGCCGTCTCTTCGGCCGGGTCGAGCAGCCGGTGCAGGCAGCGAAAAACGGTTTCGCGTTCGGGGCATTGATTCCGGAGGCTCATAGCTGTCCTCCTTTCACCAGGGGCTCCAGGCGCCCGCGCAGGGTCTCGTAGGCGCGGAACAGCAACGATTTGACGGCGCTCTCCGAGACCCCCAGCACCTGGGCGATCTGGCGGTAGTCGACGTCCTGATACTTGTGCAGCAGGACGGCGGCGCGCTGCTTTTCGGGCAGCGCCTCCACCGCCTCGCGAATCGTCCGCTCGCGCTCCTCGATCATCATCTGCTCGTCGGCCAGCGGCCGGGAGTCGGGCAGGCGCGCGGCGGGGGATTCCGCCTCACCGTCGCTGGAGGCCGCAGGCGCCGCCGTGCGCCGGTTATCGCGCAGGGCGTTTAGCGCCAGGTTGGTGGCGATGCGATAAAGCCAAGTGGTGAAACGCGCCTGGGGCTTCCAGCGGTGGCGGGCCTGATAAACGCGCAGGAAAACCTCCTGCGCCAGGTCTTCGGCCAGCGCCGGGTCGCGTACCAGGCGATGGACGTAGCTCACCACCGGCCCGCGGTGACGACCCAGTAGTTGGCCGAATGAGTCCGCGTCGCCCTTCCGGACTCCCAGCATCAGCTCGAGGTCTTGGTCCATCGCTATCGTCGCCACAACCCTTATAACACGACGGGCGTGGAAAAGTTGCGCCGGCGGGAGGTGAATAAATCGGGCAAATTGTCGCCAGTGCTGCCCTTAACCGCACTGGTGAAGTCTCAATGGTCAGCGCTGTGGGCGGCGCACTGAAGCACGCCCAGGTAGCGCTCAAACGGCCCCACGGCGGGGCGGAGCTGACAGGCCAGAAGCCGCGCGAGTTGGTGCAAGTGCGTCATATCGTGGGCCGTCCAGGTGGAAAGGAGTTGAGAGAGGGTCGCGGGGCCCAGGGCGGGATGGCTTCCCCGCCGTGCCAAGTCCGCGGGCTGGAGCTTGAGGGCGGCCAACGCCTTCAGGTTCTCGGCGCGTAGGCGGGCAAAATCGTCCAGAAGCTCGGCGAGCGGCTTGCCCTGAATACCTTGCTGGTAGGGCGAGCGGTCCAGGGGCTCGAAGGGCCGCGCCTCGCCCTCGGTCATGATGTGCCGCGCGCGCGGCAGCCAAGCGATACGCTCGGTATGAACCATGTGCGCGACCACCTCGAAGGCGTTCCAGGTGTTTTCACCTTCGCGGCCCAGCGTCCAGGCTTCCGGCAATCCGCGCAGCCAGGCGTCCAGAGTTCCGGGCGTGCGCCCGAGAAGCGCCACAAAATTCTCCAGGCTCTGCTCCATGTCTCCTCCTCAGGGAACGGGCGCGCCCTGCGGCCGCCGGTGCGTGAGATGTTTTGCCTGCACCGTAGACGCCCCGTCCGCGTCCACCCGCTTGACAAGTATGTCAACACGGGGTACACACTGCAAGTGTGCCGGAAACGGCAGGACCCTCACCTGCCCTCGCACGACCTCAGAGGGCGTCCGCCCGCCCTCGAGCGGAGGCTTCGGTGAAAGCCCTGACAATATGCCTATCCCTGTTCGGGGTGTGCCTGGTGGGTCCCTCGGCGCGGGCGCAAACGGAGGCGCTCCCGCACGCGGTCTATTTTGCCGCCTACCGTACGCCCGCCCACGTGAGATACAGCAAGCCGGACGTCTTTCACGAGGTGGTGGCGGGCGTAATCAAGTATCTGGAAAGCCGCCATGTGGCTATCGTCCAAGACCCGGTGCGCAAGCGGATCGAGACGGCGGACTTGATTCCCATCCCGACGCTGGTCAACATCGCGCGTGACGCCGGCGCGTCGAGCCTGCTCCTGCTGACCGTCGACCGCCCCAAGACCAAATGGGTGAAAGTCATCGCCGAGGCCTACGACCTTTCCGGAAACTTGCTGTGGAAAGAGGCGGTGGACGAGGGCGGAGGATTGAGCGGCAAAGGCGGGGTGGCCAAAGCTCTCGCCAAGCTCCAAAAGCGCCTGGAACCGCGCCTCGGCCGGCCGGGACTCGAACAAGTTCGCCCGGCGGACGAAAAGCAGAGCAGCTCGCCCGCCAAGCCCTAATGGCAGGTGTTTCAGGCCGCGGCGAAAGGCGGCGCACAAGGGAGGTACTCATGCGAACTTGCGTGCTCATCAGTCTACTGCTTTGGGCGTCAAGCGGCGCCCTGCGCGCTCAGGAAACCACCGCGCCGGCTCCCCAGCCCCAGGAGAACGTGCAGCCGACGGCGTCCTCGGTCGTGCTGAAGGAAGGCACGGAGGTTCACCTCAAGCTGGCGCAGGAGCTCACCGGTCGTGCGGCGGTGGTGGGCGACCCGGTGGAGCTGATTCTGGCAGAAGATTTACGCGCCGACGGCGCCGTCGTGGTGCGCCAGGGCTCGCGGGTGCTGGGCACGGTGATGGAAGGCAAGGAGTCGGAAAAGAAACGCCAGCACGCCAAAAGCCTGCGCCTGCGCGTGGACTTCCTCAAAGCCGGCGAGCGCCAAATCCCCCTGCGGGGTGAAAAGGCGGGGGTCGGCAAACGCGAGAAGGGCAAAATGGTGGCGGGCACGGCCGCGCTGGGCCTGACGGGGCTGTTCCTCACCATGGGCAAGAAATACAAGATCCCCGCCGGCACGCCCGTCACCGCCTACGTGGCCGAGGACGTTGAGCTGCCGCCGCTGAAATAAGGCGGGCGTTTCGGCGGGCGGTGGCGCAACCTCTTCGCGCACGATACAATTGCGCGCGTGCTCACCCCTCAGAAGCGCAGTTCGGTGCCGCGCGTCGTCTCGCTGGTTCCCAGCGCCACCCAAATCTTGTGCGAACTGGGCGCCGCAAAGTGCCTGGTGGGCGTCACGCGCTGGTGCAAAGACGTCGTGCCGGCAAAGGTGATCCGCGGTCTGCCGACCTTTGCCGACTGTTGGAACGCCGACCCGGCGCGCGTGGCGGCCCTCAGCCCCGACTTGGTGATCGCCGGCGTGCCTTACGGTCCCGAAACCGTGAAGGGCCTGCTGGCGCGAGGGATTCGTCTCCTAGCCACTTCCCCGCGCACGCTGGCGGATGTCTACGGCGATATTCGCTCCATTGCCGGCGTTGTAGGCAGGCAGAAACAGGGCGAGCGGATGGTCGCGGGAATGCGCCGCGAAATCGCCAAGGTCAAGCGGCGGGCGGCGCGGGCGCGGCGCAAGCCGCGGGTTTACTGCGAAGTCTGGCCGCGCCCGCTGCGCACCTCGGAGCCGTGGGTGGCGGAATTGGTCCAGGCGGCGGGAGGACGCTTCGTTCCCGCGCCCGCCGGGCGGCCGGTCACCTCGCGCGAAGTTGTCGCCGCGCGGCCGGAAATCATCGTGCTCGCCTGGGCGGCCACCGGTGACCGCGCGCGGTCGGATTTGGTCCGCAAGCGCCCGAGATGGAAAAACCTGCCCGCCCTGCGCGCGGGGAGGGTTCGTGTCATCCGCGACGAGTGGCTCAACACTCCGGCGCCCGTGCTGATGCGCGGCCTGCATGCCCTGGCGGCGGTGATTCACCCCGAGATTTTCGCCGCACCGGCCGTTAGCAAGGAAGAATCATGACCAACTCTCAAGCCCTCTTAGCAGCAATCAAGCGCTCCACCAGCACCGCCATCGACACGCACTCGGCGCTTACCCGCGCGGTGGCGCTCTTGCAGCGCGAGCGGCCGCACTACCAGTGGGTGGGCGTGTATCTGCTCCAAGGCGAGACGCTGGTGCTGGGGCCGTACGTGGGCAAGCCCACCCCGCACACGCGCATTCCGCTCAATCAGGGAATCTGCGGCGCCGCGGCTTCGAGCGGCGAGACGCTGGTCGTCGACGACGTCAATGCCGACCCGCGCTATCTCGCCTGCTCGCTCGAGACGCGCTCGGAAATCGTCGTCCCCATCGCGCGCGCGGGCAAGATTCTGGGAGAGATCGATATCGACAGCGACACGCCCGCGGCTTTCACCGCCGACGACCGCACTCTGCTCGAGGCGGTGGCGGAAATCCTGGCCGGGAAACTTTGAGCGCGGAACGGCCGGGGCTTCAACACAGAGTTCACAAAGGGCACAGGGAAACTCCAGGGGTTCGGGGTTGGCTCTCAACTTTCGACTCTGAACTTTTCACTCCCAACTCTCAACCTTTCCGTCCTCGCCCGTATTACAATCATCCCCATCATGACCGAGCAACCGATCCTGGTGGCGGCGGGCATCCTCAAGCAAGACGGCCGGATTCTAATCTGTCAGCGGCACCGCACGGACGCCTACGGCCTGCAGTGGGAGTTTCCGGGCGGAAAGGTGCAGGAGGGCGAAGCGCTGGAGGCGGCGCTGGGCCGCGAGCTGGAGGAAGAGCTGGGCATCGAGGCGGAAATCGGCTCGGAAGTTTTCCGCGTACGTCATCGCTATCCCGACCGCTACGTGGAAGTGGTTTTCTTCGCCGTGCCCTCCTATCGCGGCGAAGCACGCAACCGGGTTTTTGAGAGTTTCGTTTGGGCGCCGCGCGAGCGCCTGGGCGAATACGATTTTCTGGCTGCCGACCTGGAACTGATCGGACGCCTGGCGCGAGGAGAGCTTGCTTAGAAAATCCAACGCCCCTGGCCGTGCCCAACCCGCCGAGCCTGGCGGCCGAGGCGCCGGACGGCGCCGGCGCCTCGCCGTGCTGCTGCTTTGCGGGCTCCTGGCGGCCGGCTGGCTGGCGCGCAAAGCCGCGGCGCAAATCGAAACCATCACCGGCGCAGCGCCTGAGTACGTCTGGTCGAACCACGCCAGCGTGGAAGGCCATTTGGCGCTCCACTCCTCGCCCGCCGGAGCGTTTTCCCCTGACAGCTCGCAACTCGCCGTGGCCAGCCGCGGGCAGGTGGTGCTGATGGGCCTCGAGCAGGCGAACATCCTCAAGATCCTTCACCCGTCCGTCGAGCACGTGACGAGCTTTGATGTCGAATCGGCGAATTTTCTTAACCCCACGGAAATCTTCGTGCTGGCGCGGGGGTACGTCTCGACCGGCTCCAAACGCTCCGGGCCGCCCACGCCGGAAATGGGCCTGCGCTGGGACACCGAGAAGGACACACTAATCGGCAGAGTGAACGCCATCGGCGCGGGCGGAGGATATCAGCCGGCGCGCTTTCTCCCTTACATCCATTACCTGGGGCTGAACAAGCAGAACATCTTCGAGCTCTGGAATCCGCTCACCGGACGGGCGGGGCAGGTGAAGGTGGCGGCGCTGACGCGCCGGGTGGGGCTCTACACATTTTCGCCCGACGGCCGCTGGCTGGTCGTGGGCCGCATCGAGGGCGACACGCGCGGCGAGCCGGTGGTCATCAGCATGGCGACGCGCCAGATGGTGGACGCACTCGGCGGCCACGGCGGAACGGCGCTCAGCGTGTCCTTCTCGCGCGACAGCAGCAAGGTGGTCACCGCCTGCGCGGACGGCAAGGTGCGCATCTATGCGGCGCCCGCCTGGAAGCTGCTCGAAACCCTGAGCGGCCACCACGGCCCCGTGCACTGGGCCGACTTCTCGCCCGACGGGCGCTGGGTGGTTTCCGCCGGCGAAGACAAGACGGTGCGCGTCTGGTCCGCCGAGAGCGGCAAACTGCTCGCCACCCTGCGCGAGAGCCCGGCGCCGGTGCTGACCGCCGCCTTCTCGCCCAACGGCCACTTTATCGCCGCCTCCACCGCCGACCACGTGCTGGTCTGGCAACGCGTCCCTGCCGGCGACTAGTGGTGCAAGCCCGCTCGCAGTTTCCTGCCTCTTCCCGCCAAATCCCGCTCGTTGCCGCCGAGTTTCACGCTTACGCCCGGGCCCCCGCTGTTTGCATCGGCCGCGGCGTGGCGCGCCGCCACCTATGTTAAAATTGCTGCTGGCACGTCCGAACGGGGAACCAAGCACTGATGCCAAAAGTAGGAATGATCAGCCTGGGCTGTCCCAAGAATCTGGTGGACAGCGAAGTAATGCTGGGAATGCTGGCGCGGCAGGGGTACGAGCTGGTGCCGCGCGCCCAGGACGCCGACGTGTTGCTGGTCAACACCTGCGGCTTCATCGAGCCCGCGCAGCGCGAGTCCATCGACACCATCCTGGAGATGGCCGAGCAGAAGAAATCCGGCCGGGCGCGGCGGCTGGTGGTGGCGGGATGTCTGGTCGAGCGCTTCCGCCGGCAGATTCTGGAAGAGATTCCGGAAGTGGATTTCGTCATCGGCACCAACGAGGTGGAGCGGGTGCTGGAAGCCTGCGCCTTCGAAACCGCGGGGCGCGAGGTCGCGGGCGGCGCCGAGCCTTTCCTCTACCACGAGTTCACGCCGCGCGTGCTCTCGACGCCGGCTTATTCCGCCTACCTGAAAATCGCCGAAGGGTGCGACCACCCGTGCTCGTTCTGCGTGATTCCCGCCATGCGCGGGGCGTTTCGCTCGCGGCGTTTCGAGTCGGTGGTGGCCGAGGCGGAGAACTTGGCGCGCCAGGGCGTGCGCGAGCTCACCCTGATCGGCCAGGACACCACCAGCTACGGCGAAGACTTGGGCCTGCCCGACGGCCTGCCGACTCTTCTGCGCGCGCTGGGCGAAATTCCCGAGCTCGTCTGGGTGCGCTTCCTTTACTGCTATCCCAACCGGGTGAGCGAGGCGCTTATCGCCGCGGTGGCCGAGACGCCGAAGGTGGCGAAGTACTTTGACATTCCGCTCCAGCACGCCAGCCGCCACGTGCTCAAGCTGATGCGCCGCGGGTCGAGCGGCGGGCCTTTCCTGAAGCTGCTCGAGAAGATTCGCCGCGCGGTTCCGGGGGTGGCGCTGCGCACCTCGCTGATCGTGGGCTTCCCGGGCGAGAGCGAGGACGACTTCCGGGCGCTCAAGGATTTCGTCGAGGCGGGCGAGTTCGACCACCTGGGGGTCTTTCTTTACTCCAACGAAGAATCGAGCGGTTCTTACCGGCTGCCGGACCAGGTGCGGGCGGGGACGGCGCGGCGGCGGCAGCGTTCGCTGCTGGCGCTGCAACGCAGGATCTCGCGCCGCAGGCTGCGCGCCAAAATCGGCAAGCGCTTCCCGCTGCTCATCGAAGGGCGCGCCGAGGAATCCGATCTGCTCTTCACCGGACGGCTGGAAGCGCAAGCTCCGGAAATTGACGGCCGCGTGTACGTGAACGATTTCGAGGGCGCGGAGCCGCAGGCGGGCGAGTTTCGCTGGGCGGTCATCGGCCAGAGCGCCGACTACGATCTGGTGGCGCGCCTGGAAGCGCAGCGCCTTGCGGAATCGGGCGCAGCGGGCGGGCAGCGCGTTCCCGCCGGGCCGCGCCTTTACAACATTCTGGCGGCGCCGGGAGCGAAGTCTGCCCCGGGCGCGCTGCCCTGAAAGGCCCTGCGGCGCCCGCGGGCGGAGCGGAGCGCGCCACGATCATGCGCTGCCCCACCTGCCATCGCGAAACGGTCCGGGAAGGCAATCCCTTCCGGCCCTTTTGCAGCGAGCGTTGCCGGCTGCTGGACCTGGACAATTGGCTGAACGGCCGCTATCGCATCTCAACTCCGCTCGGCGACCCGCAGGACTTCGATGGCGACCCGGAAACCGGCGAAAGCAGGGAGCCTCATGAGTAAGCCCCGGCGCGGCGCGGCGGTATGGATTGCTACCTGCGGCGGGGTGGGCTATTTCCCGGTGGCGCCGGGAACGGCGGGATCGCTGGTAGGCCTGCTGCTGGTGGCGGGAGCGGCGCAGTTGCCGCTCACGCGCGGCCTGCTGAGCGCCGTCGTAGGCGGCGCGGCGCTGGCCCTCTGCGCCCTGGGAATCTGGGCGGCGGGGGGCGCCGAGAAATATTTTGGGTGCGTGGACCCGAGCCACGTGGTGCTGGATGAGGTGGTAGGACAGATGCTCGCCTTCCTCGTCCACCCCACGGATTCGTGGAAGTGGCTACTGGCGGGGCTAGTGTTTTTCCGATTTTTCGACGTGGTCAAGCCCTTTCCGGCACGCCGCGCCGAGCACGCTCCGGCCGGCTGGGGTATCATGTTGGATGACGTTGTGGCGGGGCTTTACGCCCTGGCGGCGATGGTTTTGGCGCGAATGCTGCTGAAGTGAACGCCGGCCGGCGCCGCACGCTCGGAACAAGGTTGGGTATGACGCAAGGATTGCCAAATCCCCAGATCGAAGCGGTCAGTCCCGCGGCGGCCATCGCGGGCGGAGAGATTGATCTGCGTGGGAGAGGATTTTCGGCCAACGGCCGCACGCGTCCGCAGGTGCGCATCGGCGGGCAGCCCGCCGGGTTGCTGGTGAGCTCGCCCGACCGCCTGGTGGTGCGTGTTCCGGAGGGCGTGACGCGCGGTGAATTGACGGTGGAGGCGGGAGGCGCCGTCAGCTCGCCGGTTGCCGTGGCCGTGGGAGTCCCTATCGCCGCGAACCTGCACCCTGTCGCCAACCCCGCCGTCGACGCGGAGGGCAACGTCTACTCCACGGTCAGCGGGACGCGCGGGCAGAAGGTGCCCGTCGCCATCTACAAGCTGGACCGCCACGGGGGCGTCCAGCCGTTCCTCAACAACCTGGTGAACCCCACGGGTCTGGCCTTCGACGCCGCGGGCATGCTCTACGTCTCCAGCCGCCACGAAGGCACGGTCTATCAGGTCAGCCCGGAGGGCAAGCGCACCGTCTTCGCGCAGGGCATGGGCGTGGCCACCGGCCTGGCGTTCGACGCGCAGGGCAACTTGTACGTCGGCGACCGCAGCGGGACGATTTTCAAAATCTCCCCCAACCGCGAGATCTTCGTTTTCGCCACGCTGGAGCCCAGCGTTTCGGCTTATCACCTGGCTTTCGACGCACACGGCAATCTGTTCGTGGCCGGGCCCACCACATCCAGCTACGACCGCGTTTACCGCATCACCCCGGCGGGCGAAGTGGGGAGTTTTTACCAGGGATTGGGCCGGCCGCAAGGCATGGCTTTCGACGCGCAAGGCAATCTCTACGTGGCTGCGTCGCTCGAGGGCCGGCGCGGCGTGGTGCGCTTTACCCCCGACGCCCAAGCCGAGCTGGCGGTCTCCGGCCACGGCATCGTCGGGCTGGCCTTCACCGGTCCCCGCTCCCTCGTCCTGGCCACCGGCAGTTCCCTGATCGAGCTGACCCTAAGTGCAGTGAACAGTGCATAGAGAACAGTGAACAGCCAAGGCAAGCGTCCTGTCGACCGTACTGACTCGAACCCCAGCATTCATCTGCTGTTCACTGTTCCCTGTTCACTGCTTTTTCTTGCTGTTCACTGTTAACTGTTCACTGATTTTCTATGGAAGCTGAAATCATCGCCGTCGGCTCGGAAATGCTCACCCCCGACCGGGTGGACACCAACTCGCTCTACCTGATCGGGCGGCTCAACGATCTGGGTGTGGAAGTGCGCTTCAAGACGGTGGTCGGGGACGACCGCCCGCGCCTCGCCTCCGTTCTGCGCGCGGCGCTCGAGCGCTCGGACTGGATTCTGCTCACCGGCGGGCTGGGGCCCACCGAGGACGACGTCACCCGCGAGGCCGTCGCCGAGGTGCTCGGCCGGCCGCTCGCCGAGGTGGAGGAGGTCCGCCGCCGGTTGGAAGAGCGCTTTGCTCGCTGGGGCCGCCCCATGAGCCCCAACAACGCCCGCCAAGCGCTGGTGCCGCAGGGCGCCGAATGGCTGGAGAACCGCAACGGCACCGCCCCGGGTCTCTGGATCGAGCACGACGGGCGCCTGATCATCCTGCTGCCCGGCCCGCCGCGCGAAATGGAGGCGATGTTCGAAGGGGCGTGCCTGCCGCGCTTGCGGGAGCGGGCGGGCGGCGAGGTGCTGCGCACTCGCGTGCTCAAGGCGGTGGGGCTGGCCGAGTCGGACCTCGACCGCCGCATTGCTCCCCTCTACCGCGACGTGCCGAATCCCTCCACCACCATCCTGGCCTCGCACGGGGTCATCGAAATCCGCCTGCGCGCCCACGCCCCCAACGAGAAAGCCGCCGAGGTGCTGCTCGCCTCCCTGGGTGACCGCATCGAAACGGAGCTCGGCGACAACATTTTTTCCACCCACGGCGAATCGCTGGAAGAGGTGGTGGGCATGTATCTGGTGATGCGACAGAAAACCCTGGCGGTGGCGGAAAGCTGCACGGGCGGGCTGCTCGCCGAGCGCCTGACGCGCACCCCCGGCAGTTCCAACTACTTCCTGGGCGGAGCGGTCTGCTACTCGAACGAAATGAAGACGCGCCTGACGGGCGTGCCCGCCGGGCTGATCGCCACGCACGGCGCCGTCTCGCGCGAGGTGGCGGCGGCGCTGGCAGCGGGGGTGCGGCGGCGCTCGGGAGCGTCGCTGGGCGTGGGCATTACGGGAATCGCCGGCCCCGGCGGCGCCACGCCCGACAAGCCCGTGGGGCTGGTCTTCATCGCCGTCGCCGA
>JBJKQV010000171.1:0-8516 GCA_046704985.1 Terriglobia bacterium | reverse complement strand
GGTCAAGCTCGCCGTTTGCGGGCTGTTGGGAGCATTGTCGGCGAAATTGACCGCCGCGCTTTCACTGCCCGCTGCCGAGGGCTTGAATGTGACGCCCACGGAGCAGGTGCCGCTTGGCGCGACCGATTTGCCGCTGCAAGTGTCTGTCGAAAGAGCGAAGTCCGCGGCATTCGTGCCGGAAAGCGTCACGGCGCCGGCGCCGAAAATCAAATTGGCGCCGCCGCTGTTGGTGAGCGTGAGCACCTGGGCCGCGCTCGTGGTGCCCACAACTTGAGAAGAGAAGGCGAGGCTCGACGGAGAAAGGGTTACGGCCGGGGCCGCGACCCCGGTGCCGTTCAAGCTCACGGTTTGCGGACTGGTCGAAGCGTTGTCCATGACCGTCAGCGTTCCGCTGAGCGATCCGGCCGCGGTGGGCACGAAGGTCACGCTGATGGTGCATTGCGAGCCGGCAGCGACGCTCGACCCGCAGGTGTTGGTCTCGGCAAAATTCGCCGTGACGGCGACCCCGGTGATGGAAAGGGAGGCGTTCCCGGAGTTCGTGAGCGTGACGACCTGCGCCGCGCTTGTGGTGCCCATGGTTTGAGATGAAAACGTCAGGCTGGCGGGAGAGAGGGCGACCGTGGGCGCCGCAGCAATGCCCGAGCCGATGAGGTGCGCGGATTGCGGGCTGCCCGAGGCATTATCGGCAAAGTTGAGCAGGCCGGACTCGCTCGATCCCGTCGAAGGAGTGAAGATCACGCTCACCGAGCAGGTGCTGGTGGGCGCAATCGTCGCCCCGCTGCAGGTGTCCGCGCTGATGGAAAAGTCGCTGTGGTCGGTGCCTGAGATGGTGACGGCGTTGGCCGCAAAGGTCAGATCGCCGCTGCCGATGTTGGTCATGGTGATGCTCATCGGCGAGCTCGGCGAGCCCTCCTGGACCGAGCCGAAATCGAGTTGGCTGGCAGAAAGCGAGGCCACGGGCACGCCCGGGCCGGGCGCCAGCTCGAAGACGATCCCTTCGCCCTGAGATCCGCCGACTTTGGTGGTTCCATACAGATTGCCCAGGGAATCCATCAGCAAGGTCGAGAAGGGAGTCGCGCCGTCAGAGCTCGCGCCGGTGGTCGTGCCGGTGAAGCTGTAGAGCACCTTTTCGGTGTAGGTCCCCGACGAGTTCACCATCTCGTAGACGGTTCCGACGAAGGAAGCTCCGCCGCCCTCGGTGGTGCCGTAGAGATTGCCCGCGCTGTCGATCATCAGAGGCGAGAAGGGATTGGCGCCGTCTCCGTTTGCGTCGGTGAAACTGTAGAGGATCTGTTCCGTATAAGTTTGGGTCGTAGAGGAATAGACCAACTCGTAGACGACTCCGACGTGAGGCGCCGCGCCGCCGAAGATCGTGGTGCCGAAAAGGTCGCCGGAGGAGTCCATTACCACCCCTTTTTCGACGTCGTGGCCGTCGCCCCCGGCACTCGAGAAGCTGTACAGGATCTTCTCCGTATAGGTCCCGGAAGAGTTGACCATCTCGAAGACGGTTCCTTCGGTGTTCGCGCCGCCCGCGTAGGTCGTCCCGTAGAGATTACCCGAAGCGTCGATATATAGACCCGCGTAGGGAGTCGCGCCGTCTCCGTTAACGTCCGTGAAGTTATAAAGGATTTTCTCCGTGTAGGTTCCCGACGAGTTGACCAGCTCATAGACGGTTCCGGCATTGGCAGGGCCGCCGGTGGGAGTGGTGCCGAAAAGGTTCCCGGACGAATCCATCACCACTCCCGCATAGGGATTTTCGGCGTCTCCGTGCGCGCCATCGAAGCTGTAGAGAACCTTCTCCGTGTAGGTCCCGGAAGAGTTGACCATCTCGAAGACGGTCCCGTAGCCGAAATCGCCGCCGCCGTAGGTGGTGCCAAAGAGATTGCCGGAGGAATCGATCACCAGTTGGCAGTAGTAGGGATTCGCCCCGTCGCTGTTCGGTCCCGCGAAGCTATGCAGGATTTTTTCCGTATATCCGGTCGGGGAATTCACCAGCTCATAGACCGTTCCGTCTCCGGTGACACCCCCTTGGTTGGTGGTGCCGAAAAGGTTGCCGGAGCTATCCATGACCAGACCTTCGTAGGCGTACGCGCCGTCGGCGTTGGCCGTGCCGTTGGTCAAGCCCACAAAGCTGTGAAGCACGGTTTCGGTCTGCGCCTGCGCGCCCGCCGGGGCCAGCAGGGCCACCAATCCCATCGCCAGGGCCACACTCAGGACCTTCGCCGCAAGTCCCGCCGCCCCCCAGGGCAGCCGATCGAAAAGGCTCCGCTCGCCGGAGCGCTTGCCGCTCAACCCACCGAGCTTCTGTGATGACATGTTCCCTCCCGGGTCCGCTTGATCGTTCGATCGTTCTGGGCCATGGCGCGACAGCTCCAGGCAACTGAGCCGCCGCGGTTTCTCTTATTTGTAAATAAAAACGATTATTCCCTGAGCCACCCAGCCCCCAAGGCCGATCCCTCACGCCTCACCGTTCGGCCTGGCGTGCTCGCGTTCACGAAAGACCGCACGTGCATCGAACGCCCCACGCAAACAGATTGGGCTGTCACCCCACATTGCGCAAAACCGCCGGGAAGTCCGTCATCGTTTTGCTGGATATTTTATAAAGGAGGTCTGGGCGCCGGCTTCGGCCGGCGAGGCGGATGGCCTAAGGTCGAAATATTAGACCGATTTGGAGGATCAGCCCATGAGCGCAATAGCGTCAGCGAAAGCGGGTAGCGCGGAGTTTCGTCTTTTGAAACCCCGCGGGTTTTCGGCTCCGTGTGATCGTCTCATATCTTCACATTCGCGTTGGCTTGTAGGTGGGCAATAGAATCCAGTTCACAGGAATGGAGGGAGGGTAGCCACGGTCCCGTGCGGCGGGACCGTGGGTCTTTCCGGCCCTGGCCTGCCGGTGTCCCGCAGGAACGCAACCGCATGTCATCAGCCAATGACTCGCCCGGGACGAATGCCCCAGGCAGCGCGCGGCGAAGGTTGACCGGGACAAAGAAGATCCCACGACACCATCCCGAACCTTCGGGACGTGTCGTGGCTACCCGCTCGCCCCCCGGAGGCTGCTGAGATGACGGAACATCCTGAAATTGAGTTCTTGGACCTTACGGGCATTGACTGCCAACCAAATCCGGCAAACCCGCGACGCTGGGAAGAATGTGGCTAGGCGCAAACTTTCTCAACTCATCGGCGGAATAAACTCCTGTCAAAACTCCGATTACTTCTCCAACGCCGGCGTTATGCCCCGCCTGGATGTCCAGCGGTGTATCACCCACAGCGATCACGCCGTGCACATCCGTGACCCGCGTTCGTGCCATCGCTTGAAGAATGAGGTCCGGCGCCGGCCGTCCTTGCGACACGTCGTCCCCGGTGACGACCGCATCCAGCGAGGCATCCAGTCGCGCGCGAGAAAGGTTGAGATGCGCGATCCGGTGCGAGAAGCCGGTGTTCGCGGCAACTGCAATGCCGCGTTCACGCAGCCATGCTATCGAATCGGCTGCTCCCGCGACCGCTCTCACATCGCCCTTCTCGTAAGCCTCCTGCAGGCGGGACTGGAAGCTGGCGTAGATGGAGCCCACGCGCGCCCCCTTTTCTTCCGCCGCACCACCGCACCGTTTCTCGACCATGGCCGCGATAAGCTCGCGTTTGGATGCGCCGCGCAGAGGACGTATTTCCGTCCCCGAAACTTCCACCCCGCCCTCCTTCAAGGCCTGAAGCAAGGCATTTGGAACTTCACCGCGATCTTCAACGATGGTGCCCCCGACGTCCAAAACCACTAATCTGACCTTATCCATAGCGACAGTATATTGCGTAAGAACCTCAAACGAAAGGTTCTGCGGATCATCCCCGGATCATGAATGGCTCATCCCTACGAACCCAATATGTTGCCGAAAACGCGCCCGCAATATGAAAGCAGGCGTTGCCGGCGATATAAAGCTCTTGCGGATCATCCTGTTTTGGCCTCCTGCCGCCTTCCTGGTGAATTCGCCAAAAGGTTCGCGGCCGCTGCTCGCGGAACTGAACCCATATTCGGAATTTGCAGAGTTTGTGAGAAAGCCTCTTACCGAAAAGTTTCCACCTGTTCCTGCCCAGACATCCCAAATCAGGTGAGCGGGGCCGATTGTTCCCATACCGGCTTGCGAACATCGCGAGGTTGGGGCAAGATTTCTCCAACTCATTCACGCGGGGGGTGTCATGACTCTCAAACGCCTTGCCTTGGCCGTTTCGATTCCCGCTTGCGCGCTGCTGGCGGCATGGCCGGCCGCGGCGCCCGCCGCCCCGGCGCTCCGCCGGCCGGCCGCAAACCGGATCAACGCAATTTTCTCCTCCGTCACTTCGCCCGGCGCCCCCGGCCTCGCCGTCGTCGTGCGAAAGGACGGCAAGACAGTTTTCGTCCGCGGCTACGGCATGCGTGACCTTCGCTGCCGCCGCTCCGTAACCCCGCGCAGCGATTTTCGTCTCGCTTCGTGCAGCAAGCAGTTCACCGCCATGGCCGTTATGCTCCTCGTCCACGACGGCAAGCTGAAATACGACGACCGCCTGACCGACATCTTCCCCAATTTCCCCGCCTACGGCCGCGGGATCCGCGTTCGAAACCTGCTGAACCACACCTCGGGCCTCGCCGACTACGAGGACCTGATGGACAAGGAATACGGCGGCAAAGCCTGGTATGAAATCCCGCAAATTCACGATGCCGGCGTCCTCAAATTGATGGAGCGCCAGACCGGCACGCAGTTCCCGCCCGGTTCGACCTGGAAATACAGCAATTCCGGGTACTGCGTGCTGGCCATGGTCGTGCAAAAAATCTCCGGCATGCCTTTTGCGGAGTTCCTCCACCGCCGCATCTTCGCTCCGCTCGGCATGACCCACACTCTCGTCCACCAATACGGCAAGGACCATGTGCCGCAGCGCGCCTACGGCTACTCCGACGACGGCGGCGTCTGGTTGGAAACTGATCAGAGCACCACCTCCGCCACCCTCGGCGACGGCGGAGTCTACAGCAATGTCGTGGATCTCGCGAAATGGGACCGGGCCCTGCGCAACCACACGCTGCTCTCCGCCGCCGAGATGAAGCCTGCCCTCACTCCCGTTCGCCTGCCCATCTCCGCCGCCCAGTGGCCCAGGGGTCCCGACGGCGCTCCCGTCGAGTACGGCTTCGGCTGGTTTCTGAATCCCTATCGCGGCCATCCGCGAATGTGGCATACCGGCGAGAGCATCGGTTTTCGCACCGCCATCGAGCGCTTTACCCGCGGCGATTTGACCGTCATCATCCTGGCCAATCGCACCGATCTCGATCCCGGCGCGCTGGCCCTGAAAGTAGCCGAACTTTACTTCGACAACTGATTTTTCGCGGACGATGTGCGAAGCTCTCCGCAGGCGCAGGGCAAAGAACCATCGCCCGCCTCTCCCGGAATTCTGTGCTAATCTCTCAATGTCACAATGAACACCCTTGCCATCGAAACGGAATCTCTCTCTCGCCGCTTTGGTGATCTCGAGGCGGTCTGCAACGTGAACCTTCACGTCGAGGCCGGACAGTTCTATGGTTTTCTCGGGCCGAACGGCGCGGGCAAATCCACAATGATCAAGATGCTCACCGGATTGCTCGAGCCTTCGGCGGGCACCATCCGCGTCGTCGGCCTCGAGCTCGCCGTTCGCCCTATCGAGGTGAAACGGCAGATCGGCGTCGTGCCCGAAGGCATGGCCCTATTCGACCGCCTCACCGGACCGGAGTTTCTCAACTTCACGGCGCGCATGTACGGTCTCGACCGCGCAACGGCGCGCGACCGGACTCAAGAGCTGCTGGAGTTCATGTCGCTGGCCGATCGGCCCAAGACCCTGATCGTCGATTACTCGCAGGGCATGAAGAAGAAGCTGGCGATGGCCGCGGCGGTAATTCACAGCCCCAAGGTGCTTTTTCTCGATGAGCCGTTCGAAAGCGTGGATGCCGTCGCCGCCGGCGCTCTCAAGGCTATGCTGAATCGTATGATTGCGCGCGGCGCGACCGTTTTCCTTACTTCCCACGTCCTGGAAATCGTGGAGCGGCTTTGCAGCCACGTGGGAATCATCCACCGCGGCGAGCTGGTCGCCCAGGGCTCGATAGAGGAACTTCGATCCGGCGTGGCGGCGCGGCACGGGAGCGGCCAAACGCTGAGCCTTGAGCAGATCTTCCTCGATATCGTAGGAGGAGAGCGCCAAGCGTCCCCGGAGCTCTCATGGCTGGAGTAGATTCACAACCCAAAGTCGCGGGTCAACTTCAACTCATCGCCGGCCTGCGCTGGCGCGTGTTCGCAAATTCCCTCCGCACGGCCAAGGGCAAAGCCGATCTTGCCGGTCGAATCCTTTACGGCGTCTTGATGGCCTTCTTCGTTCTAGGCCTCGGCGCCGGGTTGGCATTCGCCAGTTGGGCAGCGTTTCGCAACAACCGTCCGGCCATCTTAGCCGGAGAGCTCTGGATTGTTCTTGCGGTTTGGCAATTCCTTCCCATTCTCTACACCTCATTCGGGCACCACGACGACGCGGCCATTTTGCTCCGCTTCCCGCTTTCGTATCCTGCCTTCTTTACCCTCATCTTGGCCGACGGATTGCTCGACCCGGTCGCAATTGTGGCGCTCTTCTGGCTTGGAATGATCCTCGTGGGGGCGGGTGTGGCGGCCGCAGCCAGCATTCCATGGGTGCTTCTGGGGTTGGGCGCTTTCGCCGCCGTCAATCTGCTTTTGAGTTGCGCCGTATTCGCTTGGCTTGACCGGTGGCTGGCTCAGCGTCGAACTCGGGAAGTGCTGGGTGCAATCTTTTTAGTGGTGATCATCGGCATTCAATTCATTCAGCCGATCAGCAAAAGGTGGGGCAAGGGGGCCGGCGAAACAGTTCGGCATCTTGCACCGGCAGAAGGAGTGCTGCCTCCCGGCCTGGCCGTCCGGGTCATCGAAGGATTCCGGCCTGGAGGCGGCGGCCAGGCAATAACAGGCTTGGTGGGCTTAGGCCTGGCTGGACTTGTGCTCGCCTGGGCGCTGGGCCTAAGGTTGCGCGCCCAGTTTCGGGGCGAAAGCCTGAGCGAAGCGCCCCGCGAGGTGGCCGGTGCCGCCAAGACCGTACACCAGGGGTGGAGCTTTGGAGGGCTCTCGCCTCCGGTCGCGGCGCTTCTTGAAAAAGATCTGCGCTATTTGTTGCGCAACATCGGCCAATATTTTTCGCTGATCGTTCCGTTGGCGCTTGTGGTGGTGTTCGGCCTTCAGCGTCAAGCATCTCCGGGCTTTCACCTTATGCCTCTTGCCCGGAGCAATTTCTTTTTCCCCATCGCCGTCGCCTACTGCCTTCTGGTCGTGATTGGCCACGCATACAATTCTCTCGGCTACGAGGGCCCCGGCATTTCGATGTTGTTTGCCGCTCCCGTTCGTTTTCGAGAGGTGCTGCTAGCCAAAAACCTGCTTTACACGCTGGTATTTGCCGCCGAGGTCGGCCTGGTCCTCTTGGGCAGTTTGTTTGTGGGGGCTAAGTTCAGTCCGATGATCGTAGGTCTAACCCTCGCCGCAATCCTTTTTGTATTTCCCGCGAATTTGGCGGTTGGCAACGTGGTCTCGCTTAACTTTCCCAGGCGAATGCAGTTTGGCACAATCCGGCGCCAGAAGGCCACGGGCATGACCATGTTCATCAACTTGGCAGCCGTAGGCGCTACCATCGGGCTGTCCGCCGGTATTTTCGCCGTGTCCATGTGGCTCCACAAGCCTTGGATTGCCGGGGTCGTCTTCATCGTTCTGGCTTCTTTGGCTATCGTCGTCTACCGTCGAGTGCTTCAAGCCTCTTCCCGCATCGCGGACCGCTGCCGCGAGACCTTGATGAAAGAGCTATGCCGGCAATGAAGCCGGCTCAATTCTTTGAAACCGACCGCCACGTATCGGAGTTTGCGCGCTTAGTCTGCGTATTTCACAAAAACTCTGACTCCCCACATTCTCATCCCCTGAGTTGATCGATGGGGACCGTCGCCAATCCAAGCGGGCGCGCTTCAGTGGCGTTTCAGCACGCGATGAGCATCGATTCGCGCCAAAACATGCGAAACGCCTTCCGCTGAGATTTCCGAAAATCCATGCGCAGGAGCGGCTGGAGTAACCAACACATCCCCGGCGGAAAAGTGCCGGGACGTGCCGTTTCGTATGCCCTGGCCCCGTGCTAACGGTCCGGTTTCCCCTCAAAGAGCCGCGCGCCGAGTGCGGCCTCCGGGTGTCGCATTCGACCCGCGACTGCACGATGACCGCCTGCGCCGCCGGAGCGGAGCAGTGGTGGCGCTGTCCATCCTCCTCTTCCTGGTCCTCTTTTGGGCCGCCTGTGGCGGTGGAGGTACGGGAGGCGGGGGAGGGAATTCTGCTACCGGAACACCGGCGGGGACTTACACCTTGCTCGTAACCGGCACTTCCGGAGTGGCCAGCCATAACATTTACATCGCGGTGCATTAGCCTTTGCGCCCTTCCACCCGCGGGCGTCGCTCGCGTTCCGGAAAGTCTGATCCACAAGACCCCATTGGCCTGACCGGCCTA
>JBJKQV010000170.1:0-6380 GCA_046704985.1 Terriglobia bacterium | reverse complement strand
GCGACATGGCCAATCTGCTGGCCGACATCAGCGCCAAGGCGGACGTCAACATGATTGCCGACTTGGCGCAGGTTAGGCACTCGGCGCCGGTTTAAACTCCCGCCGCCGGCACCGGCCCGCGAGCGCAACTTCTTGTTGTTTAGGAAGTTGAGCTCGCGGCGCGCAACCGCAGCAGGGACCCTTACCGCATGGCCAACTTGTCCACTCCCCTTTCCTCTTTGGCCGTCCTTTTACCCCCTACAGGCTTGCTTTTAACTGTTTGAATGGAGGATAATCGCATCACTAGTGATGAGTGAATGGGGCGTTAGCGTTCCGACAAGGCGGAAAAGCGCTTTCCGCTTGCTGGTGGTGGCCTTCGTGGCTGCGCTGGCGGCGGGGTGCGGAGGCGGGAGCGTAGCTTTTCGCGAGGGCCGCAAGGCCGAGCTGCGCAAGGACTACGACACCGCCCTGGTGGATTATCAGAAGGCCCTCCAGCAGGAACCCGAAAACGCCAAGTACCGCATCCACGCGCAGGTGGCGCGCGAGCACGCCGCGATCTTCCACCTGGAACGCGGCAAGGACTTACTGGCCAAGGGGCGCACCGAAGACGCGGCGGGAGAGTTTCAGAAAGCCCTGGGGATCGACCCTTCCAACCTGGCGGCGCGCCAGGAGCTGGACAAGATCCTGGCGGAGCAGGCGGCCGCCAAGCAGGCCCGCCAGCACGCCATCGAGGCCAGCCTGCAGAAGCAGATGGAGGAGTCCTCCTATCCGCACGAGGTGAAGCTGCAGGCGTTTCCTTCCCAGCCGCTGGCGCACTTTCGCATCTCCGCCGACAGCCGGCGGGTCTATGAGACCCTGGCCAAGCTGGCCAACATGAACGTGGCCTTTACCTCGGATTTTCAGCCCCGCCCCGTTTCCCTCGACTTGACCGACGTGAAGATCGGCGACGCGCTGCGCCTGCTCAGCTATCAGACCAAGACCTTCTGGAAGGCGGTAACTCCCAACACCTTCATGGTGATTCCCGACACCCCGGCCAACCGCCGCGAGTATCAGGATGAGGTGATGCGCACCGTCTACCTGACCAATCCTTTGAAGCCCGCCGACCGCACCGCCATCACCACGGCGCTGAAGCAGATCCTGGGGCTACAGCGGATCATCGACAATCCCGACGCCAACGCCATCATCGTGCGCGACACGCCGGAAAAGGTGGCGGAGGCGGAGCAGTTGATCCACGACCTGGACCGCGGCAAGGCGGAGATTCTGATTGACGTGGCGGTGCTCGAAGCGGACCGCAGCCGGGTGCGCGATCTGGGCCTGACGCAAGTGCCCACTTCGCCGCTTTCGGGCCCCAACATCGCGGGCGTGGGCTTCAACGCCACCACCTCCGCCACCACGGTCACCAACGGCACCAGCACCACCGTCACCCTGCCCGGGCTGCCTTTGAACCGCCTGGGCAAGATCAGCACCAGCAATTTCAGCGTGGTGGTGCCGGGGGCGGTGGCCAACGCGCTGCTTACCGATTCCCACACCCACATCCTGCAGAATCCCCAGGTGCGGGTCACCGACGGCGAAACGGCCAAGCTGCGCATCGGCAGCCGCGTGCCTTACGCCACGGGCAGTTTTCTCCCCTCTTTTGGCGGCGTTTCCGGCTCCACCAGCAGCAGCACCAGCAACTTCGGCCTGCTTTCCAGCACTCAGTTCCAGTACCAGGATGTGGGCGTCAACCTCGACATCACCCCTCACCTGCTCGCCAACGGCGACGTGGACCTGCACTCTTCGATTGAAGTTTCCTCGGTCGGCCAGTCTTACAACATCGGCGGCCTGAACGAGCCGAGCTTCAATCAGCGCAAGATCGAGCACGACATCCGTTTGAAGGAAGGCGAAGTGAGCATCCTGGGAGGGCTGATTGAAAGCACCGAGTCGAACTCCGTGAGCGGCCTGCCCGGACTCGGCGACGTGCCCTTCCTCCGCTACTTCTTCAGCACCACCCACCACGAGCACCTGGAGACCGAAGTACTGGTGATGCTGACCCCGTACGTGATCCGGCTGCCGGAGAGGACTATCGAAAGCGCCCAGCCGGTCAGTGCGGCGGGAGCAGCGGGGGCGGCACCCATGCCGGCCGCCCGGCCCTTCAAGCGCCCGCCTCCCCGCCCGCCACAGCCATGAGCGCGCGATTCAGAAGCCGGGCCAGCGGAAGTCCCGGGAGGGGCTTCACGCTGGTGGAGTTAATTGCCACCATGACCATCCTGCTGTTGCTCACCAGCGTGGCCTTGCCCGTGGCGCGTACGCAGGTGCAACGCGAGCGCGAGTTGGAACTGCACCGCCGGTTGCGGAGGATTCGCAACGCAATTGATCGCTACAAGGATTTTGCCGACCGCGGCATGATCGCCACGCAGCCCGATACCTTCGGCTACCCCCCCGATCTCCAGACGCTCGTCGACGGGGTGCCGCTCAAGGGTTCGAGCACCGTGCGCTACAAGTTCCTGCGCCGTATTCCCGTCGATCCCATGACCGGCAACAAGGATTGGGGGCTGCGCTCCATGCAGGACGATCCCGACTCGCAGTCCTGGGGAGGCCAGGACGTTTTCGACGTCTATTCGCAGAGCCAGGGAACGGCGCTGGATGGGACGAAGTACTCGGATTGGTGAGATGAGTCGAAAGTCGAGAGTTGAAAGTCGAAAGCAGGCTGCCGGCCCAGGGTGGTGGACGCTCAGCCGACGGTGCGCCGCGGAGCGCGCCCCACGACCCGGCGGGTTTACCCTGCTGGAGCTCATGGTGGTGCTGACGCTGATTCTGATTCTGGCCACCCTGGCGGTGCCCAGCTACCAGACGGCGATCCGCCGCGCCCGCGAGGCTACCCTGCGCGACGACCTTTACACCATGCGCTCTCTCATTGACCAGTACACGCTTGACAAGAAGAGGCCGCCCCAGTCCCTGGACGATCTGGTGACGGACGATTATCTGCGCGGCGGCATTCCCGTGGACCCCATGACCCACTCCAACCAGACCTGGCAGGTGGATTACGAGGACGTGCCCCTCAGTCCCCAGCAGTCGGTTCCGGGCATCGTGGACGTTCACAGCGGGTCGGATCAGGTTTCCCTGGAAGGGACGCCGTACAGCACCTGGTGAGCCGGCCGCCGGCCGCAGCCGGCGGCGCGGAACGGAATTTTCAAGGCCCGAGCAGCATGCCTGAGTTCCTTTGCAAATTCGCCACGGCCGGAGGCCAGGTCCTCAACGAGACGCGCGAGGGCGACTCGGAAGGGGAAATCCGCCGCCGTCTCACCGCCGAGGGCTACTTCGTCTTCTCGGTGCGCTCGCGCGACATCCTGAAGGCCAACATCCCGGCGCTTACCCGCAAGACCATCCCCGCCGACGAGTTCCTGATTTTCAACGAGCAATTCCTCACCCTTTCCAAGTCCGGCTTGCCTCTTCACAAGTCGCTTGACCTGCTGGGCCGCCAGACGCGCAGCGTGGTGCTGCGCCAGGCGCTGGAAGAGGTTCAGGAGGAAGTCAAGGGCGGAGCGCTGCTCTCGGAAGCCTTCGAGCGGGTGGGCAAGTTTCCCAAGGTCTATTCCTCCACCCTGCGCGCCGGGGAGCGGAGCGGCAGCCTGGACCGCGTGCTTTCCCAATACGTGACCTACCAGAAGGCCCGCCGCACCTTCCGCAAGCGTTTCCTCTCGGCGCTGATTTATCCCGCCGTGCTGATGGTGTTTCTGGCCATCCTGATTTCCGGGGTCACGATCTACATCATTCCGCGCTTCGCCGAGCTCTACAAGAGCCTGGACGTCCAGCTTCCCGCCATCACCGTTTTCTTGATGTCCTTTTCGAAGACTTTCCGCACGGCGGGCATTGCTTTTCCCTTCGTGCTGGTGGGCGCCATCCTGGGCATTCGCTTTGCCAGCCGCACGCCGCGCGGGCACCTGTTCTGGGACCGTTTGAAGTTCCGGCTGCCGGTGGCAGGGAAGCTCCTGCTCAAGTTCTCGGTGGCGGAGTTCGCGCGCACCCTGGCTACGCTCCTGCAAGGCGGCATTCCCATCGTGGCGGCGCTCGAAACTACCGAAACCTCGGTTTCGAGCCCCCTATTGAGCTCCGCCATCGCCCGCGCCCGCCAGGAAGTGACGGGCGGGCGGTCGCTGCACGAGGGGCTGCGGCTGAGTGCGTTCTTTCCCAGCGCTTCGCTGGACATGGTGGAGGTGGGCGAAGCGACCGGCGCCCTGCCCACCATGCTCGAGGGGGTGGCGGAATTTTACGAAGAGGACGTGAACATCGATCTCGCCACCCTGATCGCCCTGGTGGACCCGGTCATGCTGGGGGTGATTGCAGTGGTGGTGGGTTTTGTCCTGGTGGCTTTTTACATGCCCCTTTTCTCGCTCGCCGGGCGGGTGCATTAGGGCGGCGCGGGCAGCCGCGCGGCCGCCGGCGCGCATCGGAGTAGGAAGAGAGTGAACGGACCTGCAGCGGACAACACGGAACGGCAGCAGACGCAGGAACTGGCGGCGCGCTACCATTTCGAGTTCGTGGAACTGGGCGATTTCCACCCCGACCCCGAACTCCTGCGCACCATTCCATTGGATCTGATGATCCGTTACGAATTCCTTCCCTTGGAAGCCGAGGACCACCATCTGACGGTGGCGCTTGCCGATCCGACCGACCTGGGCCGCTTGGACGAGCTGGAGCTGAAGCTCGACCGCAAGCTGCGCGTCAAGGTGGCGGTCCCCAGCCAGTTGCAGGCCATCCTGCGCAAGACCGAGCCTTCGCACCGCGTACTCGAAGAAGCCACCGAAGAATTCCGCCTGGACGTCATCCACGAGGAGGAGGCGGCAGGGAGCGAGGCGCTGTCGCTCGAGCACCTGGTCGAGGGGCGCGACTCGAGCCCCATGATCCGATTGGTGGACTCGATCATCTTCGCGGGGCTGGAGAGCCGTGCCAGTGACATCCACATCGAGAGCCACGACAACGCGGTGGTGGTCAAGTACCGGATTGACGGCGTGCTGCAGGCGGCCATGCAGCCCCTAGCCAGCGAGTTTCAGTCCAACCTCATCACCCGCATCAAGGTAATGGCCGAGCTCGATATCGCCGAGCGCCGCGTCCCCCAGGACGGGCGCTTCCGCGTCCGTTACCGCGGCCGCGCCATCGACTTCCGCGTCTCCATCATGCCTTCCATCCACGGCGAAGACGCCGTGCTGCGCATCCTCGATAAGGAGTCGCAGAGCGAGAAGTTTCGCGAGCTGCGCCTGGACGTCCTGGGCCTCTCGGAGCGCGAGCTGAAGCGCGTGCGCCGCTACATCCACGAGCCCTACGGCATGGTGCTGGTCACCGGCCCCACCGGCAGCGGCAAGTCCACGAGCCTTTACGCGGCGCTTTCGGAAATCAAGACCGACGAGGACAAGATCATCACCATCGAGGACCCGGTCGAATACCAGATCCGTGGCATCACGCAGATTCCCGTCAACGAGAAGAAAGGACTGACCTTTGCGCGCGGACTGCGCTCCATCCTCCGCCACGACCCCGACAAGATCATGGTGGGCGAGATCCGCGACAACGAAACCGCCCAGATCGCCATCCAGTCGGCGCTCACCGGCCACCTGGTCTTTACCACCGTGCACGCCAACAACGTCGTGGACGTGCTGAGCCGCTTCCTGAACATGGGCGTGGAGCCTTACAATTTTGTCTCGGCGCTCAACTGCATCCTGGCACAGCGCCTGGTGCGGGTGGTGTGCGAAGCGTGCAAGCGCCCGGTGGAGCTTCCCCCGGGGGTTTTCGAGGAGTCGGGGCTGGACGCGGCGGCGTGGCGCGACGTGGTCTTCTACGAAGGCGAAGGGTGCGGGGAGTGCAACCAGACGGGCTTCCGCGGGCGCACCGCCATCGGCGAGTTGCTGGCACTTTCGGACCGCATCCGCGAGATGATTCTGGCCAAGCGCCCCTCGTCGGAAATCCGCCGCGTGGCGCGTGAGGAAGGGATGGTTTCGCTCCGCGAGGCGGCGCTCGAGAAGGTGCGCACCGGCTCGACCACCCTGCGCGAGATCAACAAGGTCACCTTCGTCGAGACGTTTTAGGCTGCGGCCAGAGATCGAACTATGAGCTGGAATCCGCTCGGAAAAATCGCCCAGGCCCTGCGCGGCGGAGGCATGGCGAAGTTTGCGCTGCCGCGCACGGTGCTGGAGGTGGAGCCCTACTTCGTGGCCGGGGCGCGCCTGGAAGGGCGCGGCCACGCCTTGAAGCAACTGGCGGTGGAGGAACTGGAAGCGCCCGCGGTCTCGCCCGCTGTGCAGCGTTCCAACCTCGCGGACGCCGATGGCCTGCGCGCCGCTCTCGCCCGCGTGGAGGCGGCGATGGGCGGGCGCAACGGCGCTTACGGACTGCTGCTGCCCGACGGCGCGGTGCGCGTCAGCTTTCTGAAC
>JBJKQV010000169.1:0-3939 GCA_046704985.1 Terriglobia bacterium | reverse complement strand
GAAGCGCGCGGGCGATTGCGGGTGCTCCATCCGGGCGGCCTGCCGGAGGGCTGGAGCGGCAAAGTCTACGCGCTCCACCAGGCGGCGCGCGCGGCGCGGGGCGAGTGGCTGCTGGCCACCGACGCCGACGTGGTTTTCCACCCGCGCGCCCTGCGTCTGGCCATGGGGCTGGCGCGCGAGCGCGGTGTAGCGCTCGTCTCCCTTACCCCGGACTTCGAATACGGGGGCTTTTGGGAACGAGTCGTGCTTCCCGCCTTCGCGCTGCTCATCTTCACGCTCTTTCCGCTGCGCCGCGTCAACAACCCGCGCTCGCGCCGCGCCATCGCCGCGGGAGCGTTCATGCTGATGCGCGCGGAGGACTTCCGCGCCCTGGGAGGTTACGAGCCGATCGCGGGCGTGGTCATCGAGGACCTGCGCATGGCGGAACTTTTCAAGCGCGGCGGACGGCGCATCTGGGTTTCGCCCAGCCGCCGCCTGATCCGCACGCGCATGTACACCAACGCCCGCGAGATGTTCGAGGGGCTGAGCCGCAGCGCCTTTGAAGGAACGAATTATTCCCTTCCCAAGGTTTTGGGCGGGCTGCTGGGGGGCTTGATGGCGGCATTTCTTCCCTGGGCGGCAGCGCTGGGCCTCGCGGTGCGCGACGCGCTGGTTGCGCGCCCCCCGGCGCACGATCCCGCGCTACTCGCGGCGCTGGCCGCCTGCGCCCTAGGCACGCTCATCTATTTTCCTGTTACGCGCGCCCTGAACGTGCCGCCGCTTTACGCGCTCACCTTGCCTCTGGCGGCGGTTTTCTACTCGGCGGTTTCGGTGAATTCCGCCTGGAGGAGTCTGGCAGGCGCGGGAGTTCCGTGGAAAGGCCGGCACTACCGCCCGCGGCGCTGAGGCCGCCTGCGGCAGGCAGGCCCGCCGTCCGCAGGAGGCGCCGGGGCAATATCAGGAAAATTCTTGCTTCAGCCTTGGATGATTTCGCCGTCCGCCTCGGAGTAGTCGGCGAGTTGCAGGCGCAGGTTGCCGGCGTTGGTGGCGTAGCTCAAGCCCGTTTCCATATCCACCACGCCGGTGCGGATCATCTTCTCGATGACGCCGTCAAAGTGCTGCATGCCGTCCAGCTCGCCGTCGGCCATGGCATCCACCAGGCTCTTGCCGGCCCCTTCGCCTTTCTCCATATACTCACGGGTGCGCAAGGTGGACTTCAGAATTTCGATGGCCGCGGTGCGTCCCAAGCCGTCTTTGCGCGGCAGGAGGCGCTGCGAAATGATGTAGCGGAACGATTTGGCGAAGCGGTTGCGAATGGCCTGCTGGTCGCCGAGCGGGAAGACGCCCACGATGCGCTCCAGGGTTTTGGAAGCGTCCACGGTGTGCAGGGTGGAGAAGACCAGGTGGCCGGTCTCGGCGGCTTCCAGGGCGATTTCAATCGTTTCCTTGTCGCGCATCTCGCCCACCAGGATGACCTTGGGCGCCTGGCGCAGCGCCGCGCGCAGGGCCAGCGCGAAGTTGGGCGTATCGCTGTGCAGCTCGCGCTGGTGGATGGTGGCCTTCTTGTGGGGATGCAGAAACTCGATAGGGTCCTCGATGGTCACGATGTGGTAGGCCTTGTTCTGGTTGATCAGGTCGAGCATGGCGGCCAGGGTGGAGGACTTGCCGGAGCCCGTCGGCCCCGTCACCAGCACGATGCCGTTCTTCAGGCCGGCGCAATCGGCCAGCTGCGGCGGCAGGTTGAGGGTTGCGAAGTCGGGAATGGTATTGGGGATGACCCGCATGACGATGGCGCAAGTGCCCCGCTGCGTAAAGATGTTGACGCGAAAGCGCGACATGCGCGGCAGGCTGTAGGAGATGTCGCACGACCCCTCGGTCTTCAACTTCTCCATCGCCGCCTTGTTGTTGCCGATCAGGTGGGCGGCGATGCGCGCCGTGTCCTCACTGTTGAGCTTGTCCATGCCGTGAATCTTCACCGGCACCAGTTGCCCCGTCTGCTCCACCTGCGGATAGCGTCCCGGGGAAAAAATCAGGTCGCTGACGTTCTTGGCGGAACGCAGCATGGTGCCCAGAATCACCGGCGTGGGCAACAACTGATGCGGGACCGCAGCAGCCGGCGCCGTGGCGGCAGCGCCGGCTGCGGCAACGGGCGCAGGGGCTTCCGGAGCACCCGTGGGGGGCGGAGTGGAATTCGGAGGTGTAGACATGGGGTCCTCCTTGACGTTCTTGGCGGCAGCCGTCCGTGCGGGCGCAGCGCCCCTCTCCATGGTGCGCAGCTCCGGCGAGACTGTGCTTTGTAAGCGCCGCCACTCTAGCGCAAATCGCGAGGCGTTTCCAGCGCGTTTTGAACGCGCGGGGCGCCCGCCGCAAGGCGCGCAGGCGGCTCCGGCGACGCGCCTATGCGTGGCTGAAAATGGGCGTGGCGCCCGCGGCGCTCGCCATCAGCTCTTTTTCTTCCTCGGGCTCCAGGGGACTGAAATTCTGCGCCACGTATAGCGCCAGCGGGAAGTAGCGTTCGTCGCCGGGAGGAATGGCGGCGGTGATGCGCTGCGAGAGCGTCCAGCGCAGGGCCAGCGCCGCCAGCTCCGGATAGGCGCAGGGCTCATACCATGTTTTGGGGTTGGGCCGCTGGTCCTTGGCCATGCCGGCCGGCCACTTCGACCGGGCCATGGCCTTGAGGGCCAGCACGCCGGCGCCCTTCTGGTGCGCCCGCGCGATGACGCGCGGCCCGAAGTCTTCCCGCGAGGCCAGGACATAGTTGACGGGGAAAAGCACCGAGTCGAAGTCGAACTGGTCGAGCAGCGCCAGGGCGGCCTGCTCGGAATGCGCCGAGAATCCCAGAAAGCGCACCTTGCCCGCCCGGCGCGCGGCCGCAAACGCTTCCATGGCGCCGCCCGGTCCCAGGATGCGGTGCACGTCCTCGAGAGTGGTCACGGCGTGGAACTGGTAAAGGTCCACGTGGTCGGTCAGGAGCATGCGCAGCGAATCGTCGAGGGCCGCCGCGGCGCCCTCGCGATCCTTTGCCTCGGTCTTGCAGGCCAGGAAGGCCCGGTCGCGATAGGGCTTGAGGGCGGGGCCGAGCAGCTGCTGCGCGTCGCCGTAGCTGGGCGCCACGTCAAAATAGTTCACGCCGCAGTCCCACGCCTGCGCCACGGTGTTGTTGGCCACCGCCTGCCCGGCTCCCTTGATGACGACGCCTCCCAAGCCCACCACCGACAGGTCGCAGCCCGTCTTGCCCAGGCGGCGCTTGGCCAGAGGTTTGAATCCCGGGCGGTCCGGCAAAGGCCATGCGGCCGCGCCCTCCCACCCCGGTCCGGCCGCCCACCCTGCCGCCAACGCTCCCGACTTCAGAAAGTTCCTTCGGTCCATGGCGTCCTCCGCGCCCCATTGTAGCTCCGGGCGCAAGCTCTCCCTGCGGATTCCTCTGGCGGACGGAGGAAGCGCATTTTTCTGATAAGATAGGCGAGGTCGAGCGCCCGCGGAAGTCCTCGAGACGGCTCATGTTTGCACGCCACAACCGGATTATCAGCATCATCTACCTCGTCGCCGACGTCGTGCTGGCGCTGCTCAGCTTTGTGGCCGCCTACCTGGTGCGCTTGGAATTGATCTCGCCGGGCGCCCTCATTCCCCTGGTCGAATACGTCTGGATCATTCCCCTGTCGGTGTCGGTGTGGATCGGCGTGGGGCTGGTGACGGGCATCTACAGCGAGATTCGCGAAGAGCAGTTGAGCCGCGCCTTCCTCGATCCGCTCAAGGTGTTTTTCGGCGGCACCCTGGCGCTGTTTGCCCTCACCTTCGCGCTGCGCGGCGAGTACATCAGCCGCTTGCTGCTAGGTTTTTACGCGGTCGCGGACCTGGCAGCGATGGTCGCCTTCCGCTTGGTGGCGCGGCAACTGGGCGACCCGCTACGGCGCGCCGTCTCCGGGCTGCGGCAGTTCCTGCTGGTGGGCGAGACTCCCG
>JBJKQV010000168.1:0-9154 GCA_046704985.1 Terriglobia bacterium | reverse complement strand
GGCGTGAGGCGCTCGGGAAGCCGCACGGCGGGGAAGTGAAATCTTCCGCGCGCGCCTGCTCAGGTTAGCAGCCGCGCCGCGGGGAAGCAACGCCTGGTACTTCGGTCATAGTACCTTGGTGACGTTGAACCGGCCGCCGCCGCCGGGGACAATGCCCGGAAAGCAAGCTGGCCCCCTCCCCGAAGGGGCGGCTTGGAGAGGCGGGCGCGAAGAGCGTCCAATAGACGGGTCTCGCTTCGCACAAGGACCGTGGCGAGACCCGGGATATTTGCCCAGGATGGCAAGGCCATTGGCTGGCAGCAGACCCAAAACCGGGACAGGTCCTGACCCCCGGAGGCAATCGCTCCGGGACGTCAACTTCCGGCCTTTCCGCCTGTCGGCCAAGGACTTGCCTTCCCTGTACCATCCAGTAAACTCCATTTTTGCCCCGCCCTTGCACTGGCGGGAAACTTACGCTACTCTTCTGAGGCCGGAGCTGCCGGTAGGGGTAGGCCGACGGAAAACATGAATTTTCTGCGTGCTGGAGTTCGCATTCCGATTCAGCTTCCCGCACAAGTTGTTTGGAAGAGCCGTGCGGGCAAGTATCGGCGGGCTTATGGGGAAACGACCGTAATCAGCGCCAACGGCCTGTTTGTGCGCGCTGCCATTCGGTTGCCGCGTGAGACCCGGGTGAAAATTACCGTGGACCTTCCTCAGGACGTGACCAAAGTGCCCATGGCTTTGCTGTGCCGGGCACGGGTGGTTGTCCAAGAAAAGCGCAACGGCAATCACGGGATCGGCGCCATCATTGACGACTACGAGCTGAAGCCCGTTCGCGCCGTTGATTGAACCCTGCCGGACCCGGCGCCAGCTCGCGAGCTCTGCGGGCCCGGCGAGCAGGAGAAAGGGTAGCGTAGCAGCACTCCCCGGAGAGCATCCCGCATCCTCACAGTCGCCAGCATAGGGAGCGAGGCTGAAGGTCCACCCGGGAGTGTATTCAGAACTCCGGCCATACCCACGCTTGCATGAAAGCAGGACGCAAACTCAAGCGCCGCTACCGAATCCTCATCGCCGACCACGGCGGGATCTTCCGGTTGGGGCTGCGCAAGGTGTTCGCGCTGGAGGATGACTTGCGGGTGGTGGCGCAAGCTGAAAATGCCCCGCAGCTGGTTCCCCTGGCGCGCAAATTCGTCCCTGACCTGATCTTTGTGCAGGCGGAGATGCTCCAGGATTCTCCCGAAGATTTGCTGGCCAAGACGCGCAAAGCGGTGCCGGACGGGCGTGTTGTGGTTACCGCTTCCAACCTGCGAAAGGGTGAGGCGGAGCGCCTGATGGCGGGAGGCGCGGCGGGAGTCATCCTGAAGTCGGAGGAGCCGGCGCTGTTTGTGGCCTGCGCGCGCAAGGTGCTGGCCAACCAGCGTTGGATTCCGGAGCCGGTCGTGGACGGGCCGGCTGCGGGGCAATCCCGTGGCAAGTCCGCCCTTCGCCCTGTCGATACCCTCACGCGGCGCGAGAAGTCCATCGTCGGCTGCCTGTTGCAAGGCTGGCGCAACCGGGAAATCGCCCGATACCTTTCCATTACCGAGCAGACCGTCAAGAACCACCTGCGGGCGGTTTATGACAAGGTGGGAGTTTCCGACCGCCTGGAACTGGTGCTCTACGCCCTCCACCACCGCCTGGAAGTCCCCACGCCCGACTCGGCTCCCGGTTCCTGATTATTCTGGAGAGCAGGCAAGCCGGCCTTCAGGGTTCTGAGGCCGGAGAAGCGGAGAAAAGGCCCATCTGCGCTTGCGCGTCGGCCGCCGCTTTGCGCCCCGGGCGGCGTCCCTGGGCGCCGCGCCGCGTGCCGTTGGGGATCACCCCCAGCACTTCCAGGCTGGCGAGCGCCACGCGCGGAACAAAGATCTTCAGGCTGTTGGAGTAAACATCGGGAGGCGTGACCAAGTACCCTTGCGGCTGTTGCTCCAGCAGGTTGCCGGGAACCAGCCCGTCCATCACATCGGAATCCTTGAAGGTCATGCGAATCCACAGCCCGCTCAACTTGGGGCGGCTGAGGAAGACCTTGCGCTCCTGGCGGGCGGATTCAGGCTCGAATTCGCGCACGAAGTAGATTCCTTTGATTTCTTCGAGAGGGATGGAGATCAGGTGGCCCTGGAGGTCCATGACCTCCACCTCCGCCGGCCGCAGGTAGTCGCGCAGATTGACGAAGCCCTTGACGACTTCCTGGTCCAGCTTGTGGACGACCACTTTCTTGTGAGTCGAAGACGGGTTGGCTTTCACCGCCGCGAACCGCCCTAGGTTGAAATAACCGCAAAATGCAACTTGGCCGATGTAACTAGCTTGTGCTAGTATAGGTTGCGGAACGGGCCTGTCAAGTATCTCGGCTGCCAGCCGGAGAGCCGCCTTTGAAACCTTTCCGTAACCTGTTGACAGTAAACGGCTTAACGTTACTTCTGCGCCATTGTGGCAGGAGCTCGGAAAATCTCCGGCGGGGAAGGGTGTGAGTCCCCCGGCGGCCTGAGAGCCGTTCTTAAACGATTGATGAGCACCAGGATCCCCCGAGAGGATGATTACCGGCGGCCCCAGGCCACTGGCCGGCGCACCCGGGGACCCAATCCCCCCCCACCGGTCGTGACTCCTCCCCGTGTCCCTGCTCTGGCGGGCGAGGTTTCCCAGTTCCTCGACTACGTGCGTGTGGAAAAAGGGTTGGCGGCCAATACCATTGCCAGCTATGGGCGCGATCTGGGGCATTTTGCGGCTTACGTTCAGCGCCGCAGCAAGCCTCCCGACAAGATGACGCGCGGGGATATGCGCGATTACCTGGCGGAGCTTTACCGCCACGGACTCAGCGCGCGCTCGGTGGCCCGGCATCTGGTATCGCTCAAGAACTTCTTCCGCTTTCTGCTGCGGGAGGGGCGCTTGCGGCAGGATCCCACGGCGGAGATTGACGCGCCGCACCTGGACCACACCCTGCCCAAGTACCTTTCCACCGGCGAGGTGGACGCCTTGCTGGCGCAGCCGGACGGCTCAAAGCCCGCTGGCCTGCGCGATCGCGCCATGCTGGAGTTGCTCTACGCCACCGGCATGCGCGTCTCCGAGCTGATTCACCTGCGGGAGGAAGACCTGGACGCTCACCTGGGAGTGGTGCGCTGCCGGGGCAAGGGCGGAAAGGAACGGCTGATTCCGGTCGGCAAGGCGGCGCTGGCGGCCGTCGAGAAGTACGCGCGCGAGGGGCGAGGTAAGCTGGCCCGGCGCGCGGACATGCCCTGGCTGTTTTTGAACCAGCAGGGCGGAGGACTTTCACGCGTGGGATTCTGGAAAATCCTGGGGGGCTACGGCCGCGCGGCGGGCATCCCCACGCCCCTCACCCCGCACCTGCTGCGCCATTCCTTTGCCACCCATCTGCTGGAGCGGGGCGCCGACTTGCGCTCCATCCAGCTGATGCTTGGGCACAGTGATATCTCGACCACGCAGATTTATACCCACGTCCTCAAGGAGCGATTGAAGCAGGTCTATCACACTCATCACCCGCGGGCCTGAAGCGGGACGATGAAATGGATGCCAGGCGGAGGCTCATGCCCGACTACAACTTCTTGATGGAGACACGGCTTACCCCCCAGCACTTCCACGTGCTCAGCCATTTCAGCCGCTGGGCGAGCGAGGAAGGCATCAACCTGTATCTGGCCGGGGGTGCGGTGCGCGACCTGACTTACGGCCAGCACGCAATCCAGGGGCTCGATTTCGTGGTGGAAGGCGCCCCGCAGAAGATCCTGCGCCACCTGCAGCGGCAAGGCGCGCGCGCCGGAGCGCCGTCGGTTCTCGAGCTCGCTTGGCTGCATTTCGACAAGCGGCTAAGCGCCGCGCAGTTCGAGTTCTTGAACGGCGTGCGCGGGGAACTGGCCATGAGCCGCAGCGAAACCTATTCGCGCCCCGGGCGCCCTCCCGCCGTTGCCCCGGCGATGATCTTCGACGACCTGAAGCGCCGCGACTTTTCCGTCAACTCCATGGCCATTTCTCTGCACCCCAACTCGCGCGGCCTGCTGCTCGACCCCACCAACGGCGCCGCCGACATCGAAAAGCACGAGCTGCGCGTTTTGCACCGCGCGAGCTTTAGCGACGACCCGCTGCGCTTGTTCCGGCTGCTGCGCCTGGGACACCGCTTGGGCTTCAAGGCGGAGGAGAGGACCCGCGACTATCTCGAAGCGGCGCTCGAAAACGGCGGCTGGACGCGCCTGGATCCGGCGGCGCAAGGGCGCGAGCTGCGCGCCATCCTTCAGGAAGAGGACCCGGGCGTGGTTTTCAAGCTGCTTGGCGAGCGCGGGTTGCTGGCCGGCCTGGACCGCAAGCTTCCCCCCCGCAAGGTCCCTTACCAGCAGTTTCGCAAAGTGCGTTCGGCGGCGCAGCGCGTTCCCGGCGCCGACCCCTTCCTGGTGAATTTCTGCTGCCTGGTCTCCAAGCTGGGGGCGGGGCAGCGGCAGCGCTTGGCCAAGAAGGTCATCCCTGACCGCCACGCCGTGCGCCTGGCGCTGAGTCTGGAGCGCGAGGCGAAGAAGCTCGCCCGGCAGCTCAGCGGCTCGCGCGCCGCCCATCCCAGCCAAGTGTACAAGCTGCTGGACGGCCAGCCGCGCGTGCTGCTGGTTTACCTGCTGGTCTATTTTCCCAGCAGCCGAGTGCAGGATCGTATCAAACATTTTCTCCACAAGGCTCCCCTGGTGCGCGCCGCCATGCCGCGCACCGAGTTGCTGGCCCTGGGCGCCAAGCCCGGTCCCAAGTTTGAGCAGATGGTGGATCGCCTTTTCCTGGAGCAGTTGGACGGCAAGATCCGGTCGAACGCGCAATTGCTGAAGGAATTCCGCCGCCTGGCGGGCATTCCGGAACCTCCGCCACCGCCCAAGCCGCAGCCCGTGCCCGTCAAGAAGAAGGCCCCAGCGACGCACCCGGCTCCCGCTCCCCACGCTCCGGCGGCCAAGAAGGCGCACCCTGCGCCCCACGCTCCCGCTGCCAAGAAGCCACGCCCGGCACCGCATGGTCCCGCAGGGAAGAAAGCGCGCCCGGCCAAGCGTCCCAAGCCTGCCGCCAGGCCGAAAAGCAAGCCCAAGAAGAAGCCCGCCAAGAAGCGTCCGGCGCCACGCCCGCGCAAACACAAGCGGTGACGGACGCTCGGCAGAAGCCAAAATATCTACGCTCTTCCCATAGGTGGGTCAGGGCGTGAGCCCTGGGGAAAGAGCCGAGAAACATCTTTAATTTTTTCTTTGCCTTTCCCCCCACGGCTTACGTCGTGGGCGATCGCAGGCGCAGGCGTTGGAGTCGGCAGTTCCTTGCGGTAGAACTGGGAGGCTTCCGGTCCCGCCCCGCTTCTCCGTGCTAAAATAGCCGGTGATGTCTTCAAGCAATTTTGTTCACTTACACCTTCATACCGACTATAGCCTGCTGGACGGGGCGTGCGAGATCAACCGGCTGATGGAGCGGGCGGTGGAGCTGAAGATGCCCGCCGTGGCGGTGACCGACCACGGCAACCTCTTTGCCGCCGTCAAGTTCTACCGTGCCGCGCTGCAGCACAACCTGAAGCCCATCATCGGTTGTGAAGTCTACGTGGCGCCCACCAACCGCTTTGACCGCGGTGCAGACGCTGACCGCCCCAACCATCTGGTGCTGCTCTGCGAGAACGAGCGCGGCTACCGCAACCTGGTCAAGCTCGCCTCCAACGCCTACACCGAGGGGTATTACTACAAGCCGCGCATCGATAAGGGCCTGCTCGCCGAGCACTCCGAGGGCCTGATCGGCCTTTCCGCCTGCCTGCGCGGTGAAGTGGCGGCAGCGCTCACCGCTGACCGCTACGAGACTGCCCGCCAGTCCGCCTACGACCTGCGCGACATCTTCGGCAAGGGAAACTTCTACCTGGAAATCCAGGACCAGAACTTCGAAATGGAGCGTCGCATCAATCCCCACCTGGTGCGCCTGTCGCGCGAGACGGGCATTCCACTTGTGGCCACCAACGACTGCCACTACCTGACCCAGGCCGACGCCCGCGCCCAGGAAGTGCTGATGTGCATCCAGACGGGCAAGACCCTGGGCGACCCCAACCGCATGAAGTTTCCCAGCGACCAGTTCTATTTCAAGTCGGCGGAAGAGATGGGGCAGGTGTTTGCGGAGGTTCCCGAGGCGCTGGCGCGGACACTGGAAATCGCCGAGCGCGCCAACCTGCACCTGGAACAGAAGGAGCACGTTTTTCCGCATTTCGAGGTGCCGGCGGGAGAGACCCTGGACAGCTTTTTCGAAATGGTCACGCGCCAGGGGTTCGACGAGCGGCGCGCGGAACTGGAGCGGCGGCGCGCCGCCGGCCGCTTGCGCCATCCCCTGGAAGCCTACCAGGAGCGCCTGGAGCGCGAGCTCGAGCTCATCAAGCAGATGCGCTACGCGGGCTATTTCCTGATCGTCTGGGACTTCATCCGTTTCTCGCGCGAGCAGTGCATTCCCGTGGGCCCGGGGCGGGGCTCGGCGGCGGGCAGCCTGGTCTCCTACTCCCTGCACATCACCGACATCGACCCGCTGCAAAACGACCTCCTCTTCGAGCGCTTCCTCAACCCCGAGCGCATCAGCTTTCCGGACATTGACATCGACTTCTGCATGCGCCGGCGCGGCGAGGTGATCAACTACGTCACCGACAAGTACGGGCGCGAGAACGTGAGCCAGATCATCACCTTCGGCACCATGGGCGCCAAGGCGGTGCTGCGCGACGCGGGGCGCGCCCTGGAGATGCCCTACGCGGAAGTGGACCGCATCGCCAAACTGGTTCCCAACGTTCTCAACATCACCCTGGACGAGGCGCTGAAGCAGAACCCCGAGCTGCACCAGCTGCAGGCGCGCGACCCGCGCGTGGCCAACCTGCTCGAAGTCGCCCGCCGCCTGGAAGGGCTGGCGCGCCACGCCTCGACGCACGCCGCCGGCGTCGTCATCTCACCCGCACCCCTTTCCGAAATCGTCCCTCTTTACAAGAGCTCCAAGGATGAAATCACCACCCAGTACGCCATGGACGATCTGGAGAAGATCGGGCTGCTGAAGATGGATTTCCTGGGGCTCACCACCCTGACGGTGGTGAACGACGCCGTGAAGCTGATCGAGGCGGCGCGCGGCGAGAAGCTCGACCTGGCCGCCCTGCCGCTCGACGACGCGGCGTCTTACGACCTGCTCGGCAAGGGGCTCACCAGCGGCATCTTCCAGTTTGAAAGCCGCGGCATGACCGACATCCTGCGCCGCACCAAACCCAGCCGCCTTTCCGACCTCACCGCCCTCAACGCCCTCTACCGCCCCGGCCCCATCCAGGGAGGCATGATTGACGACTTCATCGCCCGCAAGCTGGGGCGCAAGCGCGTCACCTACGACCTGCCGCAGCTCAAGGAGATCCTGGAAGAGACCTACGGCGTCATCGTTTACCAGGAGCAGGTGATGCAGATCGCGGCCAGCGTCGCGGGCTTTTCGCTGGGCGAAGCAGACGTGCTGCGCCGCGCCATGGGCAAGAAGAAGCACGAAGAGATGGTGGCCATGCGCGAGAAGTTTCTGGCAGGGGCGCGCGCCAAGAACGTTGCGCTGCGCAAGGCCGAAAAGCTCTTCGCCCTGGTCGAGCAGTTTGCCGGTTACGGCTTCAACAAATCGCACTCCGCCGCTTACGCGCTCATCGCTTTCCAGACCGCCTACCTGAAGGCGCACTACCCGGTGGAATTCATGGCCGCCCTGCTCACCTCCGAAAGCGGCAACCAGGACAAGCTCGTGCAGTACCTGAACGAGTGCCGCGACCTGGGCATCGGCATCCTGCCGCCCGACGTCAATTCCAGCGACGTCCACTTCACGCCCGCCGGCAAGGACATCCGCTTCGGGATGACGGCCATCAAGAACGTGGGCGAGACGGCCATCCAGTCGGTCCTGGAAGCGCGGCGCGAGCTGGGGCGTTTCGACAACATCTTCCACTTCTGCGAGCACGTGGACCTGCGCCTGCTCAACAAGCGCGTGCTGGAAAGCCTGAACAAGGCGGGGGCGTTCGATTCCCTGGGTGTCGAGCGCGCGCAACTGGCCGCGGTGCTCGACCGGGCCATGGAACTGGGCGCGCACCGCCAGCGCGAGACGCAGAGCGGCCAGCACGGCCTGTTTGCCGCCAACGGTGAGAGTCCCCAGCCGCGCCGCATCGAGTTGCCGGAGGTTCCTCCCTGGTCCGCCGGCGAGCGCCTGGCGGGCGAAAAGGAGGTCCTGGGGTTCTACGTCACCGGGCACCCCCTGGAAAAATATTCCGCGCAATTGGCCGCCGTGACGCGGTACGATAGCTCCTCGCTCGAAGGCTTGGATCACGAGGCCCCGGTGAAGCTGGCCGGGATCCTGACCAACCTGCGCATCCGCCCCAGCCGCAGAGGCGATCTGTGGGCGAGCGCGCTGCTGGAGGACCTGCGCGGTTCGGTGGAGCTGCTGGTTTTTCCCCAGGCGTTGCAGCAGCTCAAGGACGTTCTCAAGCCTGACGCCGTGCTGCTGATCAAAGGGCGTTTGCGGCACGAGGACAATGCGCGTTCCAAGGTGGTGGTCAGCGAAGCGCGGCCGTTGGAAGCGGCGGTGAACCGGGTGCGCGCCACCCTGCACATTCGCCTCGACCTGGGAGCGGTTTCGGAGAGTTTGGTGGAAGATTTGGAACAATTGCTCGCCGGCCATCCGGGCCAGAATCCCGTGGTGCTCGAGCTGGTGCGTCCGGGGGATTTTGTGGCCCGGGTCGTGCCCCGGCGCCCGCGCGCCGTGCGCGCCGAAGCGGAACTGCTGGCGCGCCTGCGCGATCTATGCGGTAAGGATTCGGTTTCCGTCAAAAGAGCCCGATAAAGAGCAAGGAGCGCGCCGGCCGGGGCACTGCCCCCGGCGCGCCGCGGAGGTTTATGGCCAAATCAGCGAAGCCGACCACCGTCGCCCAGGAACTCGAGAAACTGATCGCCGACCTGGAGAAGTCGCCGGACTCCGACGGCACGCGCGAGGAGATTACGCGGTTGCGCCAGCAGTTGGAAGCCACGCGTGGGGACGCGGCGGGCGGCACGGACGATGCGTGGGCGCGCGTACTCCTGGCGCGGCACCCTCGGCGGCCTTACACGCTCGATTACGTCGAGTACCTTTTCACCGACTTCACGGAGCTCAAGGGCGACCGGCGTTT
>JBJKQV010000167.1:0-8992 GCA_046704985.1 Terriglobia bacterium | reverse complement strand
AGCTTGCGCGCTATCGCGGCAGCCTGAACACCCTTTCGCCCGAGCAGCGCGAGAGCGTGGATGCCCTCACGCGCGGCATCCTGAACAAGATCCTCCACGGCCCCATCACCGAGCTCAAGCGTGGCGCCGGCCATCCCGGCAGCAGCGCGCTGGTGCAACTGATCAGGAAGATGTTCGGAGTCGCAGAGTAACGCGACCGATTGCTTGTCGAGCGGCCCTGTCAGAAACACCGGCCCTCGGATGACTCACCAGGAGGTCATTGCGATACTCTGGAAAATCCCTAATACTGATTCCCTCTTCTTATGAAACTGATCATCGGCTCTCGTGGCAGCAAACTGGCGCTCTGGCAAGCCAACTGGGTCAAGGACCGGCTGGCGGAGGCGGGGCACCAGCCGGAAATCCGCATCATCCACACCACCGGCGACAAGCTCACCGAAGCCTCACTCGCCCAGTCGGGAACCAAGGGCCTCTTCATCAAGGAAATCGAAGAAGCGCTGCTCGCCGGCGAGATCGACTTGGCCGTGCACAGTCTCAAGGACCTGCCCACCGAGCACCCGCAAGGACTCGGTCTGGGGGCGGTGCCAGAGCGCGCCGACCCTCGGGACGCTTTTTTTTCCCGCAAGGGGACTCGTTTCGCGGATCTCCCGCTCGGCGCGCGCCTGGGAACCAGCAGCTTGCGCCGCCAGTCGCAGCTTCGCCGGCTACGCCCCGACCTCCAGGCGGTGGCGCTGCGCGGCAACATCGACACGCGGCTGAAGAAGCTCGAGCGGGGCGATTGCGACGGCTTGGTCCTGGCGGCAGCGGGCGTGCTGCGCCTGGGCCTGGGGGCGCGGATCACCCACTACTTTTCCCGCGACGAAGTCTGCCCGGCGGTCGGACAGGGCGCCCTGGCCATCGAGGTGCGCCTCGGCGACGAGCACGTGCGCGACGCCGTCGCGCCGCTCGACCATCCGCCCACCCATCGCTCGGTGCGTGCCGAACGCGCCGCCCTGCGCGCCTTGGGAGGCGGTTGCCAGCTCCCCATCGCCGCTCATGCTATGCTGAAAGGCGAAGAGATGTCGCTGCAGGCCGTGGTTGCCAGCCCCGACGGCAAGCAATTGCTTCGCGCCGCAGCCGCCGGTCCGGCATCCGCCCCGGAAGCGTTGGGCGAAGGCGTGGCGCGCGATTTGGAGCGGCAAGGCGCCAAGGCGCTGCTCAGCGCGCTCTAGGTGCGACACTCACCCCGAGGAGGCACAACGTTGCCGGTGTCCAAACCCCATCCCGCAAATTCACCGCTGGCCGGAAAGCGCGTCGTGGTAACGCGCGCCCGCGAGCAGGCGGAGGATTTTTGCCGGGCGCTGGAAGCGCGCGGCGCGCGGCCGGTCCTCATCCCCACCATTGAGATTCGCGATCCCGAATCGTGGGCGGCCCTGGACGGCGCGCTCGCCCTCCTCGCCGAGTTCGACTACCTGCTCGTCACCTCCGCCAATGGGGTGCGCAAGCTGCTGGAGCGAATGCGCGCCGCCGGCCTCGTCCCCGGCGCTCTCGAGCGACTGACCGTCGGCGCCATCGGCCCTTCAACCGCCGCCGAGCTTCGCGACGCGGGCGTGCGCGTGGATTTTGTCCCGCAGGAATACCGCGCCGAGGGGCTGCTGGAATCGCTGGCGGGACGCGAGGTGCGCGGCAAGGCGTTTCTCGTTCCACGCGCCGCGGTGGCGCGCGATCTGGTGCCGCGGGTGCTCTCGGAGCGCGGCGCGCGCGTCGAGGTGGTGGAAGCCTACCGCACCGCCACCCCGAATTTCGCTCCCGGCGAAGTCGAGCGCCTTCTCACCCCCCGTCCCCACGCCGCCACCTTCACCAGCTCTTCCACAGCCCGGCACTTTGCGCAGCTACTGGGCGCACGGCCGCTCGCCGAGGCGCTGGAGGGCGTGGCGGTGGTCTCCATCGGCCCGGTCACCAGCGACACGCTGCGCCAACTGGGAGTAACGGTCAGCGTGGAAGCCGCGGAGTCCACCCTTCCCGGCGTCGTCGCGGCAATGGAAAAATACTTTGGCAGCTAAAGGTTGAGGAGTTCGCGCAGCTTGCGGGTTTGCGAGCGGCTGACGGGAATTTCGGTTTGCTTGCGGTCGTCCATGCGCAGCTGGTAAGAGCTCTTGAACCAGGGAACGATTTCCTTGATGCGGTTGATGTTGACCAGGTAGGAGCGGTGGACCCGCCAGAAAACGTTGGCGTCGAGGTTGCCCTGGAGCTCCTCGACGGTGCGGAAGTTGGACTCGCCTTCCAGATCCTTGGTCACGATGCTGATCACGCCGTCCTGGATGCTGGCGTAAACTACGTCGTCGGAATCGACCAGGAAAAGACGGCCGCCGCTCTTCACCATCAGCTTGGTTTTCTGCATGGCGGGGCGGTCTTCCACCATCTGCACCAGGCGCTCGAGCCTTTCGTTGGCGCGCTCGGCCGCTTCCAGAATCTTGCGCACCTTGGCGATGGTCTTCTCCAGGCGGGCGCGGGCGATGGGCTTGAGCAGGTAATCGAGGGCGTTGACCTCGAAGGCGTGCACCGCGTACTGGTCGTAGGCGGTGACGAAGACGAAAAGCGGGGGGAGGATTTTCTTTTCAAACAGGCGCTTGATCACCCCGAATCCGTCCAGGCCCGGCATCTGCACGTCCAGAAAGACCAGGTCGGGGGCAAGCTGGGCGATCTGGCTCACCGCTTCCAGGCCGTTCTTGCCCTGGCCGACAATGGAAATTTCAGGAAAGCCCTTGAGCAGGAAAGCCAGCTCGTCGCGCGCCGGCTGCTCGTCGTCTACGATCAGAGCGTTGATTTTCACCTCGGCCATGCTCCAGCACCAGGATGCGGCCATTGCCGCCTGCCGTAGGGCATTATAGCAGCCCGTGCGCCGGGCCGGGAAACGTCCCGGCAGGCCGGGGAAAAACCTGCTCCCCAACGCCCGGTTATGCTAGGCTCCAGGGTTTGAACGAGGAGTCTCCATGCCCGCGCAAGCACGCATTCTAGCCAGCCGCAAGGTTTTTACAGGGAAGATCATCTCCGTGCGTGTTGACCAGGTCGAGGAGCCGGGCGGGGTGCGCGCGCGCCGCGAGGTGGTGGTACATCCGGGAGCGGTGGTGGTCATCCCCAGCCTGTCCGACGGCCGGGTGGTCTTGGTCAGGCAGTACCGCCACGCGGCCGGCCGGGCGCTTTGGGAGCTGGTGGCAGGCACCTTGGAACCCGGCGAAAAGCCCCTGGCCGCGGCACGCCGCGAATTGCAGGAGGAAACCGGCTACCGCGCGCGCAGGCTCAAGACGCTGCTCAGTTTCTTTTCCAGCCCGGGGGTTATGACCGAGCGCATGCACCTGGTGGAAGCGCGGGGACTCACGCGCGCACGCGCCTGCCCGGACGCTGACGAGCGACTAGAAGTCCGTCTATTTACCCGTTCCGAATTAGCTGCCATGCTAAAGCGCGGGACGTTCAACGACGCCAAAACGTTAGTCGGCCTGCTGTGCATTCTGTCCAGGCATCCGGCAAGCCGCTGATTCCGCAAGGCGAACTCCCCTGCCCCCACCACAAATTGACTTGACAAAAGAGTTTCCTCCCGGTATGAATGGAACGGGGTATTCACGCAGTGTTCGCACAGGGCAAATTTACCTCATAGGTAGCCGAGGGTCCGGTTCGGATTCTCGGCTTTTGTCATTTTGAACACCCGCCCGTGTGGCGTGGAGCTTCAAACGTAATTAAGGAGGCGTGCAAGTGGCAAGACTTCAAGGCAAAGTCAAGTGGTTCAATAACAGCAAGGGGTACGGCTTCATAGGGCAGGATGGCGGAGCGGACGTCTTTGTGCATTACTCGGCCATCCAGGGCGAGGGCTTCAAAACTCTCCAAGAAGGGGACGTCGTGGAGTTTGAGGTTGTGCAGGGGCAGAAAGGGCCTCAAGCCGACAAGGTCACCAAAGTAGGATAATTTGCATATTTGTTTGCACTCCCTATCGGCCCAATCCCGCGTGGTTGGGCCGTTTCCTTTGCGGGTTCCAGGGCCTCGTGCCGGCACGTAAGGACAAGCCTTGCTTTTCCAGCCGTGGCGCGAGAGAATAGGCCCCGTTGCGGGCAAGATCTAATCCGCTGAACCTGTAACTTTTTCGTCGGGCGTTACGTTAGCTGAGAAAGGGATTCTGAGATCGTAGGTACGAGGCCCTATTTCAAGCTAAGGCAGGTGTCTATGTCCAAAGCTTTCGCGATGCTGGCAGTGCTGCTCATCGCCCCCCTGGCTTGGGCTCAAGAGCCCAGTTTCTCTCCGCATCTGGCCGCACGCAGCGCGGCTGCCGAACCGACAGCCCCCGAGCTGCCTACGCTGCAGACCGTCACCGTCCCCGCGGATACGCAAGCGGCCATCTCCATGCTCTCCGGCATGCATACCCAGGTGAGCCACGTGGACGACCCGGTGGAAGCGCGGCTGCTCAAGCCCGTCTACGTCCACGGCCAACTGGCCCTGCCGGTGGGAACGCTTCTGGAAGGGCACATCACGCACGTGCGGCGGGCCGGGCGACTGCATCACCCCGGTGAGCTGGGTTTCCGCTTCGAAAGCATCTCGCTCCCCGACGGCCAATCGGCCCCCATTTCCGCTTACCTCTCGGGTTACGCGGGCCCGCGCTTGTCCAAGGTGCGGATGAGCTCGGAAGGCACCCTGCGCGGCACGCGCGGCTTTTCGCTCAAGCGTCTGGCCTTTGGCATCTCTTCGGTCGGTGGCTTGGCTGCCACCAAGGCGCTGGTGGTAGGCGGCTCGTCGCTGGCTTACGTCCTGCCCGTCGGCGGAGCGGCGATCGCGGGCTTTGAAATCTTCTTCCCGCGCGGCAACGACGTGCACGTTCCTCCCGCCACCCGTTTCCGCATCCGGCTGATCAATCCCGTCACCGTACGCGTGGCGGGCTAACCGCACTTTCATCTTGATACCTCTCTCTTTGTAGGGAGGGGTGTTGCCGCCCACGCGGTGCGGCCGCACGCCCCCGCGGGCTCGAGCACAACAGGAGACCCCGGCGGCGCGCCGGCTTCTGACTTGAGTTCAGATAAGAGAGACTGCCGCAGTTTGCTAAGGGGGAACGATCAAACCCTTCTTGACCGCGTAGAGCACCAGTTCCGCGGTGCGGTGGATGCCCAGGGTTTCCATCAGGTGGGCGCGGTGCACGGCCACGGTGTTGGCGCTGATATTCAACAGCGCCGCCACTTCCTTATTCGACTTCCCCTCGGCGATGAGCTGCAAGACTTCCTTCTCGCGCAAGGTCAGCCGGTCGTAGGGGTCAGGCGCCTTCTCCTCGCCCGCCCCGGTGCGCATCTGCGCGATGAGCAGGTCGGAGATGCCAGGGCTCAGGTAGGTATTCCCTTCCGCCAGCGCCACAATCGCCCGCGTCAGGTCCACCTGAATGGCATCCTTGAGGATGTAACCCCTGGCGCCCAGTTCCAGCGCTTTGCGCACGTAGGCAGGGTTCGAGTACATGCTGAGGATCAGAATTTTGACGTTGGGATCGAGCTTGAGGATCTCCGCGCTGGCCTCCAAGCCGCCCAGCTCGGGCATGGAGAGGTCCATGACCACGATTTCGGGCTTCAGCTCTTTGAAGAGCTGGATCGCGCTGAGGCCGGTGCCCGCCTCGCCCACTACCGTGATGCGCGGATCGTCTTCCAGGATTCGGCGGAACCCCTGGCGCACCAGGGTGTGGTCCTCGGCGAGCAAGATGCGGATTTTCTGATCCTCACTCTGAGCACTCATGCCTCAATCCGTCCTTTCGGCGGCCGCCGGGCTTTGCGCCCGGGCGGGGGGAATGGATACCGTCACCTGGGTTCCTTCGCCGGGAGCGGAGCGGATGTCGAGCGACCCGTTGAGGTGCTCGGCGCGCTCGCGCATGCCCATCAGGCCGATGCCTTCGCCCGCGATGCGGTCCATCTCACCGCGCGTCTCAAACCCCCGCCCATTGTCGCGGATCTCCAGGTGCAACCCTCCGGCGTGCTCCTCCAGGCTCACCCAGGCAACCCGCGCCCCAGAGTGGCGCGCCACGTTCGACAACGCCTCCTGCACGATGCGGTAGATATGGATCCCCGCTTCCGTGTCCACCAAGCCGTCGAAAAGGTTCTGCTGCAGATGCACCCGGATGCCCGTCTGCCGTGAGAACTGCTCGACCATCCACTGCAGGGTCTGTTCCAGGCCGAAGTCGTCCAGAATGGCGGGGCGAAAGATCTGCGAGCTGTCCCGCACGTTCTGCAGCGTATCCTCTACGATTCTCTCCACTTTTTCAACCTCTTGTACAAAGGGCGAATCCTTTTCCAAGCCGCGCTGCCCGGCGCGCCCCAGCATCACTCCGATGGCGGTCAGAATCTGGCCGAACTCGTCGTGCAGGTCGCGCGCCACGTGGCGCAGCGTCTCCTCCTGCACCTCGATGAGCTTCCAGGAGAGCTTGCGCAGTTGCTCGGATTGCACCTGCAGGCGCTCGGCCAGGTGATGGAGCTTCTCGAATGTCTTGCGGTTGGCCTGAAAGGTATAGAGGCCCGTGCCCAAAGCGAGCAAGAACAAAACGCCGATAAGCAGGAAGATGTCACGCTTGACATTGGAGTAAACGGAAGCAATTTGCTCGGCCGCCTCGGCCTGCGCGCGGTCGTTGATCACCAGCAGGCGCGCCACGATTTCCGTAATGGTGGCGCGGCGGGCCTCCAGTTCACCTTCGATCAGCCGCCGCGCCTTCGCCTCCTGGTGCCCCTGGGCGAGCACGAAGACCTTATCGGCTGTGTGCCAGAACTCTCCCAACGCCACGCCCAATTGCGCGCGCTTGTCGTTGCCCTCAGGCGTGCTGCTCGAAAAGCGGGTTTCCAGCTCCACGGCGTTGGCCATGTCGTTGCGAAGACGCGCCAGCTCCGACTGCCAATCCTGGATGGGATAGCGCGAGTGCCGCGCCGCCATGTCGCGAATGGAGATGGCCAGCAAATACGCGTCGTTCTGCAGGCGCAGCAGTTGCAGCGACGCCTTGCGGTTCTGCTGCACCACGTTGACCTGGAAGTCCTCCAGCCAGCGGATCTGATAGATGGCGTAGAGGGCAAAAACCAAAAAAATGGAGAGGATAACGCACAGTCCCGCCCAAAGCCGCTTAGAGGGCGACGGGATCTGGCTGACCAGGTCGTGCTCGGCTTGCGGCTTGCTCATGACTTACCGCGATTTCTGGTACGGGGTGTCGGCGATGACGCCCCGCCCTTCTTCCACCGTGTAGGTGTGCCCCGCGGCCAGCGCGCCCAATTCTTCCTTCAACCCGCTTGGCCAATCCAGGCGCGCGCGCTCGATCCGATCGTGCCCGCCCAGCCCAAAGGTAACCGCCCGCTGCGAGTGCGACAGGTAGCTTGAGCCGCTCTTGACGGTCAGCAAGCGCATGCCCTCGGGCGTCCAGATACGGATGTTGGTGCCCACGCCGTCGCGATTGGAGCGCTTGCCGACCGGGCGGAAGCGGATGCTGCGATTGGTGGCGCCCACGTTGCGGTAGAGATAAGCGGGGCCGTTGTTGGTGGTCATCAGGACGTCCAGGTCGCCGTCGTTGTCGAAGTCCCCGTACGCGCACCCGCGCGCCACCTTGGGCAGAGCAAAGGATTTTCCCACCAGGTCGGCGACGTCGCGAAACTGGTCGTGCCCCAGGTTGTGAAACAGGTGAGGAGATTCAGCGTAGCTGACGTGCGACTCGACGCGGTTGATGGTGTCGTCGATGTGGCCGTTGGCGACCAGCAAGTCCAGGCGACCGTCCAGGTCGAAATCAAAGAAGAAGCACCCAAAGCCCAGGGTCATGCGGCTGGAGCGGCCCACGGCGTTGTCCGGCGCTTCGTCAATGAAGAAACCATGGCCCTCGTTGCGATATAGCCCCACCATCTGCTGAGAGAAGTTGGTGACCACCAGGCTGGGAAAACCCGAGTTGTCGTAGTCGGCGGCGTCGGTACCCATGCCCGCGCGCGCCACGCCGTTTTCGCTGAAGGCCACGCCGGCGCTCACCGCCGTCTCCGTAAAGGTGCCGTTGCCGTTGTTGTGGTAGAGCTTGTTGGGCTGCGTGTCGTTGGCGATGAAGACGTCGGGCCAGCCGTCCATATTGTAGTCGATCACCGTCAGCCCCAACGACTTCGAGGTGGGGTCGTGCAGCCCGGATTTGCCCGTGACGTCCTCGAAGGTGCCGTCGCCCCGGTTGCGAAACAGCCAGCAGGTGGTACCGGGATAAGCCTCAGGCGTGCAGTAGGACTTGGTCTTGCCGTCCAAGCTGCAATAGACATCGGTCTCGGGCGACCACTTCACGTAGTTCGCGACCAGCAGGTCCAGGAACCCGTCGCGGTCGTAATCGAACCAGAGGGCCGAGGTGCTCAGGCTCTCATAGCCGCTCAGGCCCGCCTGGCGAGTCCGTTCGCTGAAGGTGCCGTTGCCGTTGTTGTGAAACAGGCGGTTCTGGCCGTAGCAGGTGATGTAGAGGTCTTCATACCCGTCGTTATCGTAATCGCCCACCGCCACTCCGATGCCGTACATCTCGATGTCCAGCCCCGCCTGGTGGGTAACCTCCGTAAACGTGCCGTTGCGGTTGTTGTGGTAAAGCTGCATGGTGGTGCGGCGGCGGCGGTGTCCCGGCCAGTCCATGCCGTTGATGAGCAGGATGTCCTGCCAACCGTCGTTGTCGTAATCGAGGAAGGCGCACCCGGAGCCCAAGGTTTCGGGCAGGTACTTCTTGCCGAAGGCGCCGTTGTTGTGCTCGAAAAGGATGCCGGCCTCGCGCGTCACGTCGGCAAAGTGGATGGGAAAATGGGCCGTCCCGGCGGGCGAGGGGTGCCGCTCGCCGCCCAGCCAGCCGCGCCGGTGCAGCTCGTAGGCGCCGCCGCCCAGCGCCCCGGCCGCGGCGGTGGCGGCTAACAGTTTGAAGAGGTCACGTCGGTTCACTGCGGGTACCCGCTCCCCAGGGGGGGCCGCCCCCTGAAGAAATAATTTATGATATCGGCGGCGGGCGCGGCGAAGCTTTAACACA
>JBJKQV010000166.1:0-2682 GCA_046704985.1 Terriglobia bacterium | reverse complement strand
GGGCGCGCTTCAGCGGGCGGCGTCCAGGCAAACGTCCGCGCTTCGGCGGCGGCGTGGATCGCCTCGCGAAACGCTCCCAGCGTCCCGCGCAGGCGCTCTGCCTCTTGCCGGCAATCCGCGCACGTCCCAAGGTGCTCCTGCGCCGCGGCGTCTTTTTCGTCCGTCAGGCAATCCGTCCAAACCGTATCTTTCAAATGCTCCGTCGTTTTCATGCCAATACTCCCTCGTGCCGGGCTTTTTTTCGCACCGCACCCAGGGCGCGGGCCAGATGGGTCTTGACCGTTCCCGCTTTCATCCCTGTCGCCTGGGCGATTTCTTCGAGCGTCATCTCCTCGACAAAGCGCAGCACAAAGACCGCGCGCTGCCTGGCGGAGAGGGTTTCAACCGCCGCCCAGACGCCGCGCAACTCCTCGCGAGCCAGCAGCGCCCGCTCGGGGGAAGCGTGGCGGTCCGCAGCCTGGACGCGCCGGTCTTCCACTTCCCCCTCCAGGCCCACCAGGCGCTTCCAGAACCCCAGCCGCCGGCTGCGCGTGTAATCCCGCGCCAGGTTGACGGCGATCTTCAAAAGCCAGGTGGTGACGCTCGCCTGGCCGCGATACGAGGCGCGCGCCCGGTAGGCGCGCAGGAAGCAATCCTGGGTGAGGTTCTCGGCGGCTTCCGGGTCACTGAGCATCCCCAGCAGCAGGCGGTAAACCTGCCGCTGGTGGGCCTCGACCACCGCCTCGAAGTCCTCCAGACCTCTCAGCTCCAGGCCCGCCGCCGACGCCGTGATGACCCCTTCCATGGGCTCTCCACTCATGTAGACGGATTCCCCCTCCCGGGGACTACAACCCAGGAGAATATATCCCGGTTGCGGTGGAGACGTGTAAATTCGCGGTTAGCGCGCCGGGGTGGCAGGGGTGGCGGCGGGCCGCAGGAGGTTGTCGAGGAGGCCTTTGAGCACGAAGGCGTTGGGAACGTTGCGCAGCAGGGGGCCGGAGACTTTCTTCTCGCCTGTCCGCCAGACGTAGAAGTGGCCTTTCTGAATGTTGTAAGCGCGGACCTGGTCCCAGGGAATCTCCACCGTCTTGCGGGCCCAGCCGAACAGGCGGTAGCGCCGGACGCGCAGACCTTGCGTCTTGTTGATCTTGATGTCGCCAAAATCGACGTCCAGGCCGCGATTGAAGTCCTCGGCCGCCTGCTTGTAAAGGGGCGTGTAGGTGGCCTCCGCCAACTTGCGCGAAAGCTCGCGCAGCCGCCCCACGCGGTTTCCGAAGCGCAGCCGGGCGCCGTCCACGCCGTGGAACCGGAAAAGGTAATAAGTCCCCAGAGGAACGTACTCGTAGCTGCGCTTGACGGAACTCCAGTAAAAACGCTCCAGATTTTCCCAGCGGATTTCCCTGCTCGAGAACCAGGACCGGTACGAGAGCCCGTCGTTGTGCAGGCCCACGCGCACCGAAGCGATCCATCCCACCATCAGCAGGATCAGGCCGGCGGCGACCGCGAAAAAGATCTCCGCCGGGCGGCGCGCCAGTCGCAGGTCGTGGCCGATGTAGAGGGCGGGCGCGGCGATGACCAGCGTCCAGGCCAGCATGCTGCCGCGATTGCCGTGGAAAGATTCCCGTTCGGGACCCAGCATCCCCGTCCTCCTGCTTGCGCTTGCGGGTTTGACCGCCCTGACGGTTTCCGAGGATACCACAACCGCCGGCGCGCGCCACCTGCCGCAGCGCCGGCCGGGCGGCGAGAGTGGCGGGAAGAAAACGGCTAGAGGAAAACCAGCACGGCGGGAGTTCCCACCGGAGTGTAGAGGCCCGTAAACCTCAACCCTCCGCCGGGCAGAATGCGGAAGCAGGTGATGTTGTCGGCGCGCTGGTTGCACGAATAGAGGAAGCGCCCCGCCGGGTCGAGGGTGAAGCTGCGCGGCTGTCCGCCGCGCGTCCACTCTTCACCGCGAAAGCTCAATCGCCCGTCGCTTCCCACCGCGAACCAGGCAATGGAATTGTGGCGGCGGTTGGCCGCGTAGACGAACTTGCCGTCCGCCGCGACGCGAATCTCCGAGCCGGAATTCGACCCCGCGTAGCCGGCCGGCAAGGTGGAGACAATCTGTTTCTGCGTCAGGCGGCCGCGCGCTCCGTCGTAGTCGTAAGCGATCACCGCCGAGCCCTCTTCCTGGATGCAATAGAACCAGCGGCCGTTGGGATGGAAAGCAAAGTGCCGCGGTCCGTCGCCCGCCGGCACCGCCACCTCGTGAGGCGAGTGGGCGAGCAGCCGGCCGCGGGAGGAATCGAATTTCCAGATGAAGATGCGGTCCAGGGCCAGGTCGGCGGAAAACACGAAGCGCCCGGCGGGGTCGGAGTGGATCATGTGCGGGTGGGGTTTGCGGTGGCCGCCCAAGGCGAAATTGCCCGGCGGGCCGTCAGCAGGCGGGGGTTGGGGCGAGCCTGTGTCGCGGTGCACGTCGGTGGCCGCTCCCAAAGCGCCGCGTGCGTCCACGGGCAGAACGGCCACGGTTCCGCCGGCACCATTGGCCACCAGAACGTAGCGTCCCGAAGGGTGGACGCTCAGATACGCCGGGCTCGAGCCCCCGGAAGCAGCCGTGTTGAGCAGGGTCAGGCCTCCGCTCGCGGGGTCCACCGCGTAGGCGCTAACCGACCCCGAGGCCTGCCCGGCAAAGCGGCCGACCTCGTTGCCCGAGTACAAGAC
>JBJKQV010000165.1:0-4288 GCA_046704985.1 Terriglobia bacterium | reverse complement strand
CTCGGCGCCCGCCTCGCTCATGGCGCGCGAAAACTCCCGGGCGGTTTCCTCGTCGTCGAGCGCCACCATCAGGCGGTGGTCGCGCGCCAGCGCCGCCAGGTGGCGCAACTTCTCGCGCCCGTAAATCGGATAGGCCACCAGCAGTTCTTCCAGCCCCGCCTGCGCCATCACTTCCGCTTCACCCACCTTGGCCACCGTCAGGCCCAGCGCCCCGCGCTCCATCTGCATGCGGCCCAGCTCGGGAATCTTGTGCGTCTTGGCGTGCGGGCGCAGGCCCAACCCCAGCCCGCGGCAGAATTCGGCCATGCGGTCCAGATTGCGCTCCACGGCGTCGAGGTCCAGGACCAGCGCCGGGGTGGAAAGTTCATGAAGGTTCATAGACGAGTGAAGGTCCGGAAGGCTTACCGGGGCCGCCCCTTTTCTTATTTCCCGACCGCTGCGATGCAGTCGATCTCGATCTTGACCTTGGGAAGCAACGCCGCCACAGTGGTCCGTGCGGGAGGATTCTCGGGAAAAAACTCCTCAAAGACTTCGTTCAAAGCCCCAAAATCTCCCAGGTCCGCCAGGAACACCCCCACTCGGACGGCCTGGGCCAGCGAGCTGCCGGCGCCCTCCAACACCGCGCGCAGGTTGCGCAGGGTCAACCGCGCCTGGGTCTTGAAGTCGCCCAACTCCAGTTCGTCGGTGGCCGGATCGACGGGAATCTGCCCGGAGACAAACACCCAGCCGTCGGCGACGATGGCCTGCGAATAGACGCCCCGCGGGTGGGGGGCTTCGGAAGTTGAAATCACTTTGCGCATCATGAGCCTCCGCACACCGGCGACGGAGCAACAGCCTTTCGGATGGATTGCTGAATCGGTTCCTAAAACGCCCGGGCGCCTCCCGCGGGAGGCGCCCGCTGACAGCTTGCCGACAATCCAGTATAATCGCCCCTCCCGCAGGCGTAAAGTCCTTTGGCCTCCGGCGCCGCGACCGACCGGCGGGAGAGTTCGCCCGTGCGTAAAGACTCCGAGCCCCGGCCCGCCCCGCCCCTGACGCGCACCGACGCCGGCGTCCTCGCCCTGCTGGTGGCAGCCACCTGGGCCTGTTACGCGCAGTCGCTGGGCTTCCAGTTCGTCTACGACGATCGGATTCTGATCCTGCACAATCCCGCCATCCTTTCTTGGCGGTCATTTCCCCATTACTTCGACGTGAGTTTCATCGGCACGGTTTTTCCGCACGCTCCCGCCAACTACTACCGCCCGCTAACGCTCACCTGGATGCTGATCAACCAGAAGCTCTGGCACTTCCACCCGGCGGGCTGGCACCTGGCGGCGGTGCTGGTGGAGTCGGCGGCGGTGGCGGCGTTCTATTTTCTGGCTCGGCGGATTCTCGGCGAGCGGCAAAGCGCCGGAGCGGCAGCGGCGATCTTCGCGCTGCACCCTCTGCTCGTCGAGTGCGTGGCCTGGGTGATGGCCGTGCAGGAACCCTGGGTGGTGCTGCTCATCGTCAGCGCGCTGCTGGCCCACCTGCGCGGCCGCGAATCTTCCCGGCGCGCCGCCTGGGTGGCGGCTTCGGCGGCGCTCTTTGCCCTGGCCACGCTGGTGAAAGAAGACGCGCTGGTGTTTCCGGGCATGGTCTTCGTCTACGAATGGGTCTACCACCAAGCGGGCGAGGAACGCGAATGGTGGCGGGAATGGTGGACGCGCGGCCTCACCGCCCTGAAGCACACCGCGCCGTTCATCGCCGTGGCGGCGGGCTACTTCGCGGCGCGCCTGGCCGCCCTCGGCGGGTTCACCCATCCCGCCACGCCACTCGCCATCTCCACCGTTCTGTTGACCTTGCCGGAAGTCATCTGGCGGTATTTCCACCTGCTAGCCTGGCCGGTAGGGTTGAGCGCCTTTTACGACGTCCCCTACGTCACCCACGCAGGAGCGCATTTCCTTCTGCCCCTGGCGGGAGTGGCAGGAACGCTCCTGGCCCTGGCGGCCGGCGCGCGGCGTTCGCGCGCCGTGGCCTTTGCCTCCGCCTGGGTTTTGCTGCCGCTTTTGCCGCTGCTGGACCTGGGCGTGTTTCCGCCCGGCGAGATCGTCCACGATCGCTACCTGTACATGTCCACGGTAGGCCTGGCGCTGCTCGCGGCGATGGGCCTGCGATGGCTGCGCGCGGCGCGGGGCGGCAAGGCACTCGAGCTCGCGGCGGCGCTCGGTCTTGCCGTCCTGCTGGGCGCGGGAACTATCTACTACGGCCGCTTCTGGCGGGATAACTTCACGCTTTACCGGCGCGGCGTGGCCGTGGCGCCCGGCAACAACCTGGCGGTCAACAACCTGGCCAACGAATACGTTCACCGTGGGCAACTCGGCCAGGCCATTCCGCTCTACGTCCGGGTCCTCGAGCGCGACCCCGGCTATTGGATGGCCAACTACAATCTGGGCTATTGCTTTTACAGGCTCAACCGGCTGGAAGCGGCGCGCCACTTCCTGCGCCGCGCCACGGCCTTGAACCCCGGCGACGCCGACGGGTATCTCTACTTTGCGCTAACCAATTTGAAGCTGGGTGAATTGGACGAGGCGGAACGCGCGGCCCACCGGGCGCTCGCGCTCGCCCCCACGGGCCGAGGCTTTCACCTGACGCTGGGAGTCATTCTGCGCGCGCGCGGCGAACTGACACAGGCCCTGGAAGAGTTTCGCGCCGAGCTGAGACTTTTCCCCAGCGAAACGGCAGCCCGGTCACAGACGCAGGAAGTCGAGCGCCAACTGCGCGGCGCGTCTCCGCGCCCTGACGCAACGACTCCCCCGCCCTCAAGGCATTAAGAGACCGCTCAATCCGACCAGGCCAGATAACCCGGCATGATGATGTTCATGATGGGGACAATTGCCATGATTCCCCACCAGGAAGGCTTGTGGCGCGCCTCCGCAATCGCCATCCAAACTATGATGATGATGACGATGTTCACGAAGGGGATGAGGCAAAGGATGATCCACCAGAGGGGCTTCTTGGCGACATTCAACATCAAAATGATGTTGAGGATGGGAATCCACGCCAGCCAAGCGTTGTCAGTGTTGGTCTTCTTGGCGATGGTCTGCAGCGCCAGCGCCACATAGATGTAGAATCCCACGCCAATGGCCAGCATGAAGAGCACCATCGCGCCGGCAGCGGCGATGGCGGCACCCTCTCCGCCTCGCTGCGCGTAAGCCATGCCGGGAGCCAGCAGGCATAGCAACCCCAAAATCCCCAGGCCAACACCACCTCTCGACCGAATGCGCATTCGACGTTCCTCCTACCTGGATTTCTTGACTGGAGCGGACACCATGAGCCCGTTCCGCACTATCTCTAACTCCCGCCCCCGGCGGGGATAACTTGCATGGGTCCTGAAGGTACGGCCACCTGTCTGCGCGCAATGTACGATGGCACGGACGGCTTGTCAATAGTCATGAAAAAGGCAACTGATGGGTTAGTGGTCAATACTACTGCGGGGCCCGGCCGATAATCGGGCTACCCGGGGAACTTGTGGGCAATGGGAAACCGCCGGCCCATGCCGAAGGCCTTGGCGGTGACTTTGAGGGCGGGGGCAGCCTGCTGGCGCTTGTACTCGGCGACGTTCACGCGCTCCACAGTCTCGCGTACCAGCTCCGCATCGAGCTGATACTTCTGCGCAATCTCCTGCGAGGAGAGGTTCTCCTCGATATAGGCTTTCAGGATGACGTCCAGAACCTCGTAGGGAGGCAAGGTCTCCTGGTCGGTCTGGCCGGGGCGCAGCTCGGCGGAGGGCGCCTTGCTCAGGCAGTCAGCTGGAATGCGCACGCCCTGGCGGTTCAGGTAGCGCCCCAGTATGTAGACCAGCGTCTTGGGGACGTCGGCGATCACCGCGAGGCCCCCGGCCATATCCCCGTAAAGCGTGCAGTAACCCACCGCCAGCTCCGACTTGTTGCCGGTGGAGAGCACGAGGGCGCGAAATTTGTTGGAGAGCGCCATCAGGATGTTGCCGCGGATGCGCGCCTGGAGGTTCTCCTCGGTGACGTCGCGAGGCAGGGACTCGAAGAGCGGATCGAGGCCATTGAGGTAGCCCTCGAAAATCGAGGTGATGGGAACCACGCGGAAATCGATGCCCAGATTGCGCGCCAGATGCTCGGCATCGCGCAGACTGCCGCCCGAAGAGTAGGGCCCCGGCATGCCTACCCCGGTGACGTTCTTGGGCCCGATGGCCTCGGCGGCCAAGGTGGCCACCAGCGCCGAGTCAATCCCGCCGCTCAGGCCCACAATCACCTTCTCGAATCCGCACTTGCCAACGTAATCGCGCAGGCCCAGG